>JAOZSM010000001.1:30586-45788 GCA_029939675.1 Fidelibacterota bacterium | reverse complement strand
TACCCATGATTACCCAAGCACAGTTTCGTTCGTATTTTGACGTGGCTGACCAACGTCTTTTCTTTAATCACGCTGCCTATGCACCCTTATCCAGACCAGTCGTTCAAGCTATGAATGATTATTTTGAGTATCGTTGTCAGGGAGATCCCTTGACCTGGAGTATTGCCGAGGGACACCTGGAAGGCTTAAGAAATAATTACGGCCAATTGATCACGGCACCACCAGAGCGGATTGCCATGATGGCTAACACGGTCACGGGTATCAACGTTTTGGCAACCGGCCTGACCTGGCAAGCCGGCGATCATATACTGCTCTATGCCGATGAATTTCCGGCCAATGTCATGCCTTTTCTCAATTTGAGAGAGCAAGGAGTTGAAGTTGAATTTCTGGAGGCTACTGCAGGTCGGGTAACGCCGGAACTCTTTGAAGCTGCTATTCGACCTGAAACCCGCCTTATTTCCGTGAGCAGTGTCCAATACCTCACCGGTTATCGGGCCAGCTTGAAGGCAATTGCTGAGTTGTGCCATTCCAATGACATTCTCTTTGCAGTAGATGCCATTCAGTCAGTCGGCATTATCCCCATAGATGTGACTGATCTGGGAATCGATTTTATGGCAGTGGGTGGTCATAAGTGGCTCATGTCACCGCTGGGATCCGGGTTTTTATATTTAACCGAAGATCTGCAAGCTCAACTGAAACTGACCTATCGAGGGTATATGGGTCATGTAAATCCCATTGATTTTGGTAATTTTGATCAGGAGTTGAGTCCAACTGCCCGACGGTATGAGTTAGGTGCTTTTAACGCACCAAGTATTGTAGGTGCTGAGAAAGCTACGGAACTTCTATTGGATTGTGGCCTGGATAATATCTACAGCCATGTACGCAAATTGATTCATAAGTTTGAGAAAGGCTTGTCAGGAACTTCCTTTAAGCTGATGTATGATTTCTCTGAGGCAGAAAGTAGTGGTATTTGTATGTTCACCCATGAGAATGCTTCCCGAAATGAAGCAATTTTCAATAGCCTCGCCTCCGCCCGGGCTAATCTCTCGTTGAGAGGCGGAGGCTTGCGATTTGCTCCCCATTATCATAATAATTTGGAGGAGGTCGATCAGTTCCTTGATATACTCAGGGAATTGCAATCCGTATAAATGATAAGCGGGGAACACCCCCTGTGAATACGTACCCATACGGATTTGCAGCACACTGAGATAATGATTTAGGAGTTGGCAATGTTAAAATCAGTTCATGTCATGTTTACGGTCTGCTTGGGGTTCATGCTGGTTTTTGGGAATTGTTCCAAAGATGAAATATCAATTACTCCAACTGAAAAAATGCCTATTACGACCAATTCGCAGGCAGCCTTGCAGGATTATCATCGAGGTTTGGCTTTCGCCGATAAACTCCAACGAAATAAAGCAGCTGAACAGTTCAAAAAGGCGGTTGAGAAAGATCCAACTTTTGCCCTGGCATGGTTGAACCTGGCTTTTGTGTCAGCAGGCCCAAATCAATTCATGGCAAATCTGGATTCAGCTAAAGCCTGTGCTGATCAGGTTAGTGAGGCTGAGCAATTACAAATTCAGGCTGCGGAATATGATCTCCAAAATGATAATACTCGTCAGGCCAATGCTCTAAACAGGATTGCTGAGCTGTTTCCAGGAGATGAACGGATCCATCTCTCACTGGGAACCTATTATTTTGGGTTGCAGCAATTTCAATCAGCTATCAAAGCTTATTCAAAAGCCATTGCAATAAATGAAAACATGGCTGCGCCCTACAACATGTTGGGGTACTCTCAACGTTCTCTGGGTAATTACGGTGAAGCCGAGAAAGCTTTCAAATTTTATATAAAATTAAACCCCGCTAACCCGAACGCCTTTGACTCTTACGCTGAGTTGTTGTTGGAAATGGGACGTCCAAATGAATCAATTGAATTTTACAAACAGGCTTTGGGCATTGATTCTACTTTTGGTGCAAGTTATCTGGGAATTGCCACGAATTATAATTTCATGGGTGAACACGCTAAAGCCCGTGAGCAACTTCAGTTACTCAGGGAAATTTCTCAAAACTATATTGTTCTACGGCAAGCTGGATATGCCGAGGCTGTCTCATATGTTTGCGAGGGGAAATACCTTAAAGCGATAGAATGTTTAAGGACCAATATTGAAATCGCATCTGAGAATAATGATATACCTAATATGGCTGGTGATCTGACGGGAATTGGTAATATTTATCTGGAGTTAGGACAAGCCGAAGAGGCGTCATTATGTTTTAAGCGTTCGGTGCAGTTGATCAACGATTCTGGCCTTCAGCAAGCCCTGGTTGAGAATGCTCGGACCATCCACTTATTCAATATGGCTCGCTATAATGCGGTTCTTGGAGATTTTACTCGTGCTGAACAATTAGCTGAAGAATTTCATAATGTAGTAGTTGAGTTAAATAATCCAACTCAGCTACGATTCTCACACCTGTTGAATGGCACTATTGCTCTCCACAAAAAAGAGTATCAAGTCGCTATCGATGAATTTGAGCAGACCAATCAGCTGGACCCCTATAACCTTTATCGGATTGGACTGGCCTTGGAGGGTCAGGGAAAGCAGGTAGAGGCAGATATCATGAAACAAAGGGCTGCGGAACTAAACGTTCTGAACAACATGAATCAGGCTTTTGTGCTGAGTAAAACCAGGTTCAAGAAACAGGCTTGATTCAAGCCACTGGTATCAGGTAGAAAAACACTCCAAAGAAATGAAAGAAACTGCCTGCTAAAACGAATCCGTGCCAGATAGCATGATTGAAGGGTAATTTTTCCCAGGCATAAAAAATAACACCCAGGGAATAGGCTAAGCCGCCAGCCAATAGCCAGGCAAATCCAGCCAGTGGTAAGGCAGCCAGCAAAGGTTTAATTGCTACGATCACCACCCACCCCATAAGTAAATAAAAAATGGTACTGACTATTTCGTACTTATGACCAAAGATAATCTTGAATGTGATACCCAGTAAAGCCAGGCCCCAAATAGTTCCAAATAAACTCCAGCCCCAGGGTCCTCTCAAAGTGATGAGCAGAAATGGGGTGTAGGTTCCAGCAATCAGCAAATAGATCGCCGAGTGGTCAAAGAGTCTTAACAACTCTTTCGCCCGTTTTGATCGAAACCCGTGATAGAGAGTGGAAGCCAGATAGAGCAGAATTAGAGTTGTACCATAAATGCTGAAGCTGACAACGTGCCAGGCATCACCGTAGAGGGCTGCCCGGACAACCAGCAGTATCAGCCCGGCAATACTGAAGGCTACACCGGCTGCATGGGTAATTGTGTTGGCGCACTCTTCATAGTAAGGGAGACTATGTTTCATCTTAATCCCTTTAATCCTTTAGCTTGCCAATTTCTTCGAAGAAATAGATGATACTTTCAATTCCTTTATGAAAGTTATAAAGGCTGAAATTTTCATCTGGAGCATGGGCATTTTGATCAGGAAGACCATATCCCATAAGTAGTACAGGTGCCTGGATGATATCGGCAAACACTTTTACAATGGGAATTGAACCGCCTTCACGCAGGAAATCGACTTCCTTACCAAAGGCTCTTTCCAGGGCGCGCACACCAGCCTGCAAACCGGGATTATCCAGATCGGTCACATAGCCAAAACCACCATGCATGACCTGGATGTTAGCTTCCATGCTCTCGGGAATAAGGGATTCAACATAAGCTTTAAATTTTTGGGCAATATCAGCTGGATTTTGATCTGCCACCAGACGCATGGATACTTTGGCGTGGGCTTCAGCCGGGATCACCGTTTTGGCGCCTTCGCCTTGAAAGCCCCCCCAGATTCCGTTGATATCAAAAGTAGGCCGAGCCCATAAACGCTCCAGATCATCGTAGCCGGCTTCGCCAAACAGGGCCGGTGCACCAATGCTTTTGGCAAAATCTGTAGCTTCAAAGGGTAATTTACTGAGTTTAATATGTTCATTTTCAGTAATTGGTAAAACATCATCATAGAAACCGGGAATCAGAATCCGTCCATCAACATCTTTCATCTGGCTCAGGATTTCCACCAGGGCATTAATAGGATTCTTGACCAGTCCACCAAAAGAACCTGAATGTAAATCTGTGTTCGTCCCTCTGAGATTAAGCTGTAAATATGCCAGACCACGGAGACCATAGGTGATTCCGGGATAGCCTTCTCTGAACATGGGTGTATCTGAGATAACTACATAATCAGCAGCCAACATCGCGGCGTGTTCCTTGATGAAATCTTCCAGATGGATAGAGCCCACTTCCTCTTCACCCTCGAAAACGAGTTTCACATTTACAGGTAGGTCACCCAAAGTAGCCAGCCAGGCTTCAATGGCTTTCAGATGGATGTAGATTTGCCCCTTGTCATCTGCGGAACCCCGGGCAAAAAGTTTGTCGCCCTTGATCACGGGTTCAAAAGGGGGTGAACTCCACAGGTCAACAGGGTCGACGGGTTGGACATCATAATGACCATATATGAGAAGTGTTGGTTTATCGGGAGCCTTGAGCCATTCTGAATACACCACAGGATGACCTTCAGTTTCAATGATCTGGGCTTCATCCATGCCAATTTTCTGCATTTCATCTTTTAGCATACCTGCCATGGTCAGCATGTCATCAGCATGGTCCGGCAGGGCGCTAATGCTGGGTACTTTTAAGATGTCAATCAGCTCTTGTTCATATCTGGCGTGGTTTTCGTTCAAATATTTAATGGTATTTTTCATAATTAATCCTGTAGCTCAGCAAGTTCCTGTTGGACAAACTCGACCAGTTCTTGCAAGGTTTCGGCAGAGAAGTCAAATTTGATACCCATGGCTTTCCAGACTTCGGGCAATGGTTGCGAGCTGCCCAAACTTAAGCCCTTGATATAGCCTTCCAGAGCGGCTTTGGGGTCCTTTTTAAAGTTTCGGTAAACCTGAAGGGCCCCCAGCTGTGCAATACCATACTCAATATAGTAGAAAGGCATTCCAAAGATATGTAACTGACGTTGCCAGCCATTTCGTCTGAAATGTTCATAGCCTTCCCAATTAACAGCATCTGACATAAAACGTTTAGTTAATATGTAGAAATAATCATCACGCTCTTCCACCGTATGCTCAGGATTGAGATAGACCCAATGCTGGAAAGCATCTACGGTAGCACACCATGGAAAAAAGGAAATGATTCCTTCGAGGTGTTCACGACGAGCTCGGATATGGTCCGCAGAACTATAAAATTTATCCCAGAGTCCTGCTGTCATCAATTCCATGCTCATGGATGCTGTTTCAGCCATTTCGGAAGGGGTGTCACGATAGTGAATCAGGGGTTCATCACTGGTCAGGAAGGTATGCATGGCGTGACCACCTTCATGACACATGGTTACAACATCACGTTGGGTTCCGGCAGCATTCATGAAAATAAAGGGCATTCCTGTTGTCTCTAATCCATAGTTGTAACCACCAGGTGCTTTGCCTTTACGTGATTCCAGATCAAATAGATCAGCAGCTTGCATGGCTTTGAGATTTGCACCAAATTGTGGATGAACCTCGCTGAAAATTGCAATGGCCTGTTTTAAGAGATCAGCACCTGTTTTGAATGGTTTTAAGGCTTTCTGGCCTGCGGGCTCACCTGCAGTGTCCCAGGGACGATAGTCATTGGCGGCAATCCCCAGTTTATCACGGTGGTTTTTATCAATTTTTCTGGCCAGGGGCACGATATGCTTTTCGATAGCCAATTGGAAATTAACAGCGTCTTCAGGTGTGTAATCAAAGCGTTGGAGACGATCGTGGGCGAAATCACGATAATTTTTGTAGTCTGCATTTTCTGCTGTTTTTACTCTCAACTTAAGCATCTCATTGTAAATATCGTCAGCTTCACTCTTCACAGAATAACGTTTTTCAGAAATGGCTAACCAGGCTTCTTTGCGTTTCATGCGGTCTGCGGATTGAAGCCGTACGCTGGCCTTCGGCATGGGCATTTCTTCACCATCTAAAGTGACGGTTAGACCACCTGTAAGCTGATCATACTTGGTACTATGCTTTGAGATTTCAGCGGAGAGAGCTACGTTTTCCTCACGGAATAGATCGAGCTCACGTTTTAATTTTTTCTTAAACTGACCAAACCGTTCTTCTGACAGGTCATTAAAAGCAGGATGCTTGACAATCATTTTCTCCACACTGTTGGCGGCCTTCTCCAGCTCAGGAGCAATCCTGGTGGAAAATAATTCGTGACGGTCCACGTATTCCTGATTATCAGTTTCCCGGCTCATATTGATATATGACCAGGCGTTTTTCTCATGGAAGACACTCAGTGTTTCGCTGTAGTGGATAATTAATTGGGCAAGATCGTCAATATTATTGACTTTGGCGCTCAAGAGTAAGTCGAAATAGGGCTTAAGATCATCCCAGGAATTTATGGTTAGATCGATGGGTATGAAATTACTAGGCTGGTACATGAAAATCTCCTTAGGGCATGCTGTTTTTTCCGTGGGCATGTTACTCGATGTCCCCTATGAAGCAAAGGCATTTTCTGTGCCAGTCCAGCATGAGACCAATAATCATGAAAAAAACCAGGTGTAGTAAAGCGGAAAATGATGACGAAATTATAAATGGTATGAAAGTGAAATTGGTATAACATGATCGTGCTCAGGGGCGGTGAGTAATTATAGAATATCAACGAACGGAAGTCGCAAAGACCACAGAAAGAATACAAAGGGATTCATATGAATATTGGCCCCTATAAACTAACTCCAATTATCACCTCAACCTTTGCTCTGGATGGGGGCGCCATGTTTGGTGTTGTCCCAAAAACAATGTGGAGTAAACAAGCTGAGGTTGACGAATTCAATCGGATCAATATGGTTACCCGGACCCTACTGCTGGAGTCAGAAGATAAGAAGATCCTTATCGATACAGGTAATGGGGACAAGTGGTCCCCTAGGATGAGAAAGATCTTCAAGATTGAGACAGAAACCCATATTCTGCCTTTGAGTCTGAATAGACACGGAATCAGCGTTGAGGATATCACAGATGTGATTTGTACCCATTTGCACTTTGATCATGTAGGGGGGAATACCCGGTTTGATGGAGATCAGATCATCCCTACCTTTCCTAATGCCAAACATTGGATTCAGGAGGAAAATTGGCAACTCGCTAATCACCCCCATGAAAAAGACCGGGCCAGTTATCTTGCTGAAAACTGGCAAGTGTTAGCAGAAAATGGTCTGTTGGAAATCCTGAAATCTGAGCAGGAACTCTTTAACAGCATTCAGTTGGAAATTGTCCATGGTCATACAGCAGGGCAGCAGCTGCCCCTAATTTCAGATGGAACCACGACCCTCATGTATGGCGGTGACCTGTTTCCCCTGAAAAGTCATATTCCCATTCCCTGGGTGATGGCCTATGACAATGAACCGCTAAGAAGTATTGCCGAGAAAAAAAGAATTTTACCGAAATTATTGGAACAGGATGCATTGATCTTCTTTGAGCATGACCCTCAGTTAATTGCCTGTAAATTAACCTCAACCGATAAGGGCATCGTTGGCGGGGAAAACATTCAACTTTAGGCAATCAGGTAGCTAAGTAAACGTTATGTTGAAATTCCAGAAACTTCAGGAAATTGGCCGCAAGTTAGGCATCCATAAGCTGGGGGTTGCCATTGCCGACCCATTACTTGCGGATCCTTTAAATGAGTGGCTGGATCGCGGTTACCAGGGAGAGATGTCCTATCTGGAACGCAATCTGGAAAAACGTCTCGATCCCTCAAAATTGCTAATTGGAGCTCGTTCAGTCATTTCAGTCTTTGTGAATTACCACCAGGCCGAGCTGGCTCCCGAACTGGAAGGGGTGATTTCCAAGTATGCCCGCAGTCCGGATTATCATTCGACTATGAAAGACATTTTGCACGGTTTGGCCGAAGAGCTGCTAAAGGAACAAATTCAGGGATTAAGCCGCAAACAACGGGCTCTGATATATCGTGTATTTGTGGATTCCGCCCCAGTGATGGAAAAACAGTGGGCAGTCGCCGCCGGAATTGGATGGCAGGGGAAACATTCCAATATCATTACCCGGGAATATGGGAGTTGGGGCTTTCTGGGTGAGATTATCACTACAGAGGTGTTTGATCAATACGACCTACCCATGCCTGATCTCTGTGGAACCTGTACTGCCTGTATTGACGCCTGCCCAACCCAGGCTATTGTGGAGCCCTATGTTGTTGATGGCTCAAAATGTATTTCCTACGCCACAATTGAACTGAATCCTGATGAGCCAATTCCTGATGATATTCGAGCTAAAATGGGAGACTGGATTTTTGGATGCGATATTTGCCAGGATGTGTGTCCCTGGAACCGCTTTGCCAAACCTAGTGAGCTTGAAGCATTTGATCCTGTAGCAGGTTTAAAAGATGGTAAAGTCCTGGACTTTCAGATGATTGATGAGCTCGAATTCGATCGAATATTCATGAAAACTCCGCTGAGTCGTACCGGCCTCAAAGGGATGCAGCGCAACCAGACAATTCAAGATAAATCTGATTGATTCAACTCAAATTACATGATTAGTTCGCCTAATATTAGGGCTTAATCTCCTTGAAAATCTCCACCTGCCAGTTTTCATCAACCCAAACCAGTATGATATGCATGCCCAGATTCCAGGTTTCCATGATTTTCCCAGCTTTTTCCAACTGGATAAGGTGTTCAGCTTTTGAGACAGGATTTCCGGCACAGTCGTGATGGGCAACCAGGGTCAGCGTTTTTGACCCATGTTTATCCCTGGAAACCAGGATACGTTGTAGAATAAGTCGCGAGGCCGTAGCCGTGGAGGCCATGATGCGGTCTGGTCCTGCTTCTGTGATAACATCGATGTATTCTGCGCCAGTTTGTTTTTTCATCCACGCGTTGACCGGATCCTGTACGCGGCCATCCATACAATTAATGACAGTTGCGAATTTGGAACTCATGTTGAATTCTCCTTTAATCAGCTAATTTATCAAGGCTCATACCGAGCTGTTTTTTCAGGGAGGTAATTCGGTTAAATGACTGATGAATCCGACTAGGCTCAATTTTGCCGTCTTTAATAGCAGCAATGACAACTCTGCGAACGTGAGCCGGTAGATCTTTATCCAGGTTCAGCGGATCTGAAAATTGCAGAATATCACAGCCGGCATTGATGGACAGGATAATGATCTCATCCAGTGTGTAGCGTTTAATGATAGCCCCCATTTGCAGGTCATCACTTAGTACAACACCGTTAAAATTCAATTTTCCCCGCAGGGTTTGTTGAATGTGTTGAGCTGAGAGGGAAGCTGGGTATTTAGGGTCCACATTTCGATCAAAAAGATGCCCAGCCATAATCAAATCCACCTGGACGGAATCAATTAGGCGTTTAAAAGGCAGCTGTTCTGAGCTTCTCCAGGTATGGGTGATATCTGTCAGGTCGTTATGTGTATCTTCCCGAGAGCTGCCGTGACCGGGGTAATGCTTCAGGGTTGTCAACACACCGGCAGCATGGTGGGCTTCGATAAAGATTTTGCCATAATCATAGACTGTTCCAGGATTCCGTGAATAACTACGGCCCAGTTGGCCAATCGCAGGTGAAGCCCGGTTAATATTTACATCCACAACTGGACCCAGGTTCAAATTTAATCCGGTTTTGCGAATTTGAGTTGCCATGCGGGAGTAGATATTATAGGCATCAGGTGCCTTTATTTTTCCACCAACATGAGCAGCAGAGGGGAATTCCTCAAACCCCTGTGTTTTTCTAAGCCGTCGTACTTTACCGCCCTCTTCATCAACTGCCAGAAACAGAGGATAATCCACTGTCAGGGCTGCAAGCTGGTGTACAAAAATTCTAAACTGACGACTATTCTTGATATTATGCTTAAAAAAGATGATCCCACCAATTTGACCATCGTTGATTTGCTGACGGGTTTGCACCATTGCGTCAGCATTTAAATGGTTCCCTCGGATACCGACCATGAGCATTTGTCCGATCTCATGTTCTAATCGCTGAATATCAAGGCTATCAATCGTATTGGCCTGGGCAAAAGCAGTAGCAACCAGGAGCCCGGACAGCAGTACAGTAGCGGTAATTATTTGGGTGAGGGCTGTGTGTATTTTCAGAAACATTAAGGCCTGAAGCTAGACGGGAATATGAAGGGTTTCAAGTATTTGTCGTGAACATTTTTATTTCTATTATCAAACAGGTAGCGACGCGCCGGTAGAGACAAGGCAAACCTTTTCTCGCTTTACCCCGTTTCACCCCCTTTCATCCTGCCCCACAAACCATAAAACCAGATGTTCCATAAAAGATGTCATTTGGGCATTAAATTCGGATAATTGTCCAGCAAACATGCCCATATGGCAGATGTATGCCAAAACAATATTCATAAACGATAGATATGCGCCATAATGGCCCATATGTGGCTTTGGCACGGGATTCGAATAAAGGGAGGCGTGTTGAGATAATTGAAAATGAATTTAAGTAAAGGAGAATTAATCATGACACTCGTAAAAGTAGCCCGACCCAGGATCAACCCAACTTTTGATAGTCTGTTAAACAGTTTTTTTGAAGATATGAATGTTAGTAGTGAACAGAGCAATGTATGGCGCCCAGCCATGGATGTTCAGGAGCTGGATAAAACTTTCGAATTATCCTTCTCGCTACCTGGCTTTGAAAAAGAGCAAATTACCATCTCAGTGAAGAACAACACCTTGACCCTCAGTACAACCAAGGCAGAGATCAAAGAGGATGAAGGTGTGAAGTACCTGGCTCGTGAGATCGCCCGGGGAAGCTATAAAAGAGATATTGAGCTTCCAGAAAACGTGAACACGGAAAAGATCGCTGCCGAATACAAAAGCGGGATTCTCACTCTGAGCATTCCTAAGACCAAGGAAGCGCTTCCCAAGGAAATTCCCATCACAATAAAATAAAAGGTGCCGGGTTTATCGGCCCAAAGGTCAAACCACAAAAAAAGGGCTCGAATTTCGAGCCCTTTTTTTGTGGTTTGATTGGTTGTTTTACTTACGCCCGTCCACCAGATGTTCCACTACTGAGGGATCTGCCAGGGTAGATATATCGCCTAGCTTATCGACTTCATTTTCAGCGATCTTACGTAGAATACGACGCATGATCTTACCGGAACGGGTTTTTGGCAATGCTGGTGTGAATTGGATCTTGTCCGGTTTTGCATGAGGACCGATCTCTTTTCTCACGGAAGCAGCGATTCCAGCTAGAATCTCATCAGAACCATCAATGCCTGCCATGAGGGTCACATAGGCATAAATTCCCTGGCCTTTGATATCATGGGGGAAGCCTACAACAGCAGCTTCAGCTACATGGGGAGCCTTGCCGATAGCACCTTCAACTTCAGCAGTGCCAATACGGTGACCAGAAACGTTCAAGACATCATCAACTCGACCAGTGATCCAATAGTCACCATCAGCATCACGACGAGCACCGTCACCAGTAAAATAGTAACCGGGATACATGGAAAGATAGGTCTGCATGAAACGATCATGATCGCCATACAACGTTCTCATCATGCCTGGCCAGGATTTTTTGATGGCCAGTAAACCAGATTTATCATTACCGTCGATCTCTTTACCATCTTCAGTCAGGAGTACGGGTTGAACACCAAAGAAAGGAATGGTCGCACTACCTGGTTTCAGGGGAGTGATTCCTGGTAAAGGCGTCAACATGATACCGCCGGTCTCAGTTTGCCACCAGGTATCCACGATGGGGCATTTACCCTTACCAACGATGTTATAGTACCAGTTCCATTCAGGCTCTTTAATGGTCTCGCCAACAGTACCTAATAATCTAAGTGTGGAAAGATCATTTTTTTCTACCCAGGAATTACCTTCACGCATGAGGGCGCGGAGGGCAGTTGGGGCTGTGTAGAATAGATTGATTTTATGTTTATCAACTACTTCCCAGAAGCGACCAAAATCTGGATAATTTGGTACACCTTCGAACATGACTGTAATGGCACGATTGGCCAGTGGACCATATACGATATATGAGTGACCAGTTACCCAGCCGATATCAGCGGTACACCAGTAGATATCATCTTCATGATAATCAAAAATGAGCTCATGGGTAAGGGAGGCATAGGTCAGATATCCACCAGTTGTGTGGAGCACACCCTTAGGTTTACCGGTTGAACCGGAAGTATAAAGAATGAAAAGTGGATCTTCTGCATCCATTTCCTCAGGAGCACAGATAGCATCCGCTTTGGCCATGCCTTCGTGCCACCAGATATCACGACCGTCATCCATGGCAACCTCTGCACCGGTACGCTTCACAACCACACAGGTTGTAATGGAAGGAGTTTCGGCCAGGGCTTTATCAGCATTGGATTTCATGGGGATATCGAGTTTTTTTCCGCGAACACCAGTATCCTGCGTGATCAGAACTTTACACTCAGAATCGTTGATACGATCCCGTAGTGATTCTGGACTGAAAGCACCAAAAACGATGGAGTGGATTGCGCCAATACGTGAACAGGCCAGCATGGCAATGGACAACTCAGGAATCATCTGCATATACAGACAGACCCGATCGCCTTTTTCAACACCGTGATTTTTTAGTACGTTAGCAAACTGCTGGACTTCAGCCAGGAGCTCATTATAGTTATATTTTTTGTCTTCAGTTGGGTCGTTACCTTCCCAGATCAGAGCTGTACGATCACCGTGACCATCTTCAATATGGCGATCCAGACAATTGTAACTGACATTTAATTTTCCACCGAGAAACCATTTGATATCTCCGGCTGCCAGATCTGACTCGACAACTTTGTCCCATTTTTTGAACCAGGTCAAACGCTCAGCTTGTTTTGCCCAGAATGTATCAGGGTCACTGACAGACTGATCGTACATCTCCTGATACTGTTCAACTGATTTAATGTGCGCATTTGCTGTAAATTCAGCAGCGGGGTTAAATTTTGTTACCTCACTCATTTCGGCTCCTTTTATTATGAACATTTACACCTGTATTAGACGGCTTTTGGGTATTGCAAACAGTGCGCCAAAACTTTCATTGCCAAAATATGATGCCATTAATACCTGCCTAAGCGCAACTATAATCACATTTAGTTATTAGCTTTTTTGCCGCAGATCAACGCAGATAAATACAGAAAATTGGACTGATTATCCCAGACTTAGCAACGCAAAACTTAAGTTGTGGATTACCGGACGATTAGAGAATTATTAATTTGGAGTCGAAGGATAAGAGCTGGTGGCTAAGGTGTTTTTAAAAAGTCCATGACCTGTCGATTTAATTTATCAACACTCGTGTGCTGCACATCCAAAAGACGATATTTTACGGGCCATTTGGCAACTACCCTATCCAGAAGTGATGGTCGAATAGTCCAGATCATGGGTCGCCTGGATTCAACCAGGTCATGGAGAGGCTTTGCCCAGCCCAAGTCCTTCAACTCGAGATGACCAATCTCATCAATGATCACAATAGCAGAATCGTTCTTGTGAACCGCTTGACTATGCTCAGAGACCACCTGCTTAAGAATATCGCAACCAAATGCGATACCAGCCTCACGGAAATTGAAAGGTCCTGCTTGAATCTCAGAAATGGGATGCTTACGCTCACACAATAATTCAGTTTTGCCTGATACAAAGTCAACGACGTGATAGTGATCTCGTTCACCCTCTACCCAGGTTCCTTCTGTGTAAAGTCCGGAGAAAGTGATCTGATCAGGATGCATGGCAGCAATCAGCTTCTTAATCAGCTCAGTCTTCCCATCCCCCTGGTCACCAGTCAAAATAACAACTTTACCCAGTGCCTGGGAATGTTCCAGGAGCAGTAATTCTAAAGCATTCATAAATTGATTGAGAGCACGGAAAGGATGCCGCCAGACCTGCTGCTTATCTGAAACCAATTTCATCAATCTGGGCAGTACTTCAAAGGCTGCTGAAATGGCTTCAAAAACTATCCCCATTCCTCGGCGACCAAACCAATCAATAATGATGGGATTTCGAAATTCAATACTTAAGGCTGAAAAACCGAATATGACCAGTAAGGCTCGAAGGGCCATACCGAATCCAATTTCTAACCCATGCAGGATAGCAGCTTGATCTTCCCAACCACCTAGCAACAACCCTGATAACCCCATAATTGCTATCAATTGAATCCATAACTGAGGCCGTTTTAGTCGTTTAAGTGAGCGGGCATAGCGAATAATATTCAGTGTTACATAACTCAGAATGAGTAGGCTGCCTGCAAATAGAGGTAGCTCATCTAAAAGCGTTAATCCACCAATGAGAATGAGTAGATTCAAAAAAAACAGTGGAAGTGAGTATGGCTGGGAAACTGCTGCTGCTAGAAAATTTTCAGGATGAGAACCAAAATCCTGCCTAAGCGATATCTGGTCAGAAATCTTTGTACTTTTTCTAGATTTGTAGGCCAAAGTTGCCACCAGAGCTCCAAAACTTAAATCAATAATAAATATAGCTTTCACCAGATCGAAAGGTACTGCATCACCCAGGTGAAGGGTTCTAGCTGCCATGAAATAGAGTTGTTCATACAATTTCACAAAATCTGGTCCATAGGTCATCAATAGGACAAAGATCTTTTGGAAGAGGCTCCAGGATACTGCCAGGGCACCACCCAGGATAAAACCTGGCCAACGTCCTCTGCAGGAACGTACAAAGATTTCCAGAACCAGACCTTCCATGAAGATACCTACCATGGGTCCAAAAATAATGGCTGAAGGAGAGATAGATTTCATGATGGCCGTGACCAGAGCAGTCCGCCAAAACAAGCCTTTTTCAGGCCAGAGTTTATAGCCGTTGATCATGATGATCAAACCAAGTGCTGCCAGGAAAGTGCCGGAAAGGGGCATGTGAAGATTATGCAGAAAACTACCCAGAATTATTTCAACTGAAGCCCAAAGACTACCCAGCATGGCTGCTTTGAGCCAAATATCAGGTAGGGTTTTTAAGCCCCCTTGCGAAACGGTAGTAAGACCAGCTCTGGTCATGGGTAAGCTCGAAATAAGCTTGGAGTTCGGTATTTTAACCCGGATAAAAAGGGTCTTACAAGTTTGTGCATGTCTTCTCTTTCCAAATGCGGGAGCTGATCTTCTCGTTTCCAAGAAAACCGTAGCGGCCTCAGATCATATTCGGGTACGAACTTAGATCTTTCGGCTGAGAGAAATAAATTAACAAAGTGAAAACGCAATATTACCAGTATCAAGAAATTTGACGT
>JAOZSM010000001.1:24883-30486 GCA_029939675.1 Fidelibacterota bacterium | reverse complement strand
ACCCCCTCAATCAGTTGATTTCTCGAAATCACCCTTAATACCTACTACCATCAATTACATTAGTCGCCATGCTATCAAGACTACTTAAGAAAATTCGATCGTTGTACCAGAAACCCTGGCTTCAACACCTGACCTTTTGGATCGCTCTGGTCATCCTCTTTGCCTCATTTAGAACTGTCCGCAATGTGGACATCATCTTTTCCTGGAAAACTGTACTTCTCGAACTGATCCCCTTTAGTGGGGTGGCCAGTGCTGTTTACTTCAATCTTAAGATCCTGTTGCCCAGATATCTCAGCGCCAAACGTTATCTCATCTATATCATTTCGTTGCATGGTATCACCCTGTTCAATGCTTTTGTGGTTTATTTGATATTTGGTATGTTTGGTCCCTTTTCTGATGGTCTTGGGCATGGTCCACATCCCAATCGCTGGATGTTCTTCCCGGCCTATATGACCATGCAGATGATCTTTGTCAGTTTCACCTCCTTCTTCCACTTTGTCCGGGAGAATAACCGACTTGCTGAGATTGCTTTAACAGTCACAGAAATTGAAAGTAATCGCCTCAAGGCTGAGCTGAATTCTCTGAAAGCCCAGATAAACCCCCATTTTTTGTTCAATACTCTTAACAATATTTACTCTTATAGCTTGTTCAAATCGGAGAAGACTCCAGAGATGATTCTCAAACTTTCCGGCCTGATGAACTACATCATCTATGAGTGCCAGGCGGATCAGGTTGACCTGAGTAAGGAGATCGATTTTATCCACAATTATATGGAACTGGAAAAAATGAGGGTTGAGGATTCACTGCAGATCAACCTTCAAATCCAGGCTAGCCTTTCAGGCTTCCAGATCGCACCCTTGCTCTTTGTCCCATTTTTAGAGAATGCTTTTAAACACGGTGCCAATATTCAGGACCAGGAGCCCTATATTCGGCTTCAATTGGATGTGAATGCAGCCGGACTACTCCATTTTGAATGCGAAAACCTACGTGATGACGATCAGCTTACAGAACATCAAGAGCAAAGCAGGGGAATTGGACTGGAAAATGTTAAAAAACGACTTAAGCTGCTCTACCCGGACAATTATGAGCTTAATATTGACCAGGGGACCAATAAATTTTTGGTCAAATTGGCGATTCAACTGAAGGATAATTAAATGGTGAATACCGCAAAGAAGTTGATCCGCTGTCTGATTATTGATGATGAAGCACCTGCCAGACGGGTGGTGGCCAAATATCTTTCAGACCTATCTGGTTATGAGGTTGCTGCCGAATGTAAAAATGCTTTCGAAGCATTGGAAGCCATGCAGGAATTTGAGCCCGATCTGATCTTTCTGGATATTAATATGCCCAAACTGAGTGGCCTGAAAATGCTGGAATCCCTGAAAGAGCCACCACTGGTAATCATCACAACTGCTTATCGTGAGTATGCTGTTGAAGGCTTTGAATTGGATGTTGTAGATTACCTTCATAAACCATTTGCAATGTCACGCTTTATCCAGGCGTTGAACAAGGTCAATGAACGACTTGCGCTAAAATCAAATGGAGAACCATCAGTTTCTGTCGGGGGCAGAACCGATCCGGGATTTATCTTTCTCAAACACGAAGGTGAGGTTATCCGGCTGGAAGTGAAAGATATCGACTATGTGGAAGCCGTGGGCGATTATGTTCAGGTCGTAACTACTCATAACAAATATTTGAGTTATCTATCCATGAAAAAAGTCATGGTCCTGCTTGAGGACAGTCATTTTCATCGTGTACATAAGTCTTTTATTGTCAATCTACGGAAAATCAGCTCCATTAGTGGTAATACAGTTTTTCTAAAATCCAAAGCCATTTCCATCGGCGGCAGCTATCGGTCCGGGTTTATGGATGTAGTTAAATCACACATGGCCTGATAACCGGTCATTCCAACGGTAGAACATTTGATCCTTCCTGGCGTGAGTTCCTATTGATCAACGAAGTGAAAGTGAATAGTTGAAAAGAAACATGAAAAATAGTCTCCGATATTTGCTAGGCACCTGCCTGATGCTTCTCGTCCTGGGTCAAGTATCTGGCCAATCTAAACATGGTCGGATGAATGGATTTCTGCGGGATGCTGACACAGGCGAACCCCTGCTTTATGCTAATGTGAGTTTAAAGAATACCGGCATTGGTGCAGCTTCCGATAATTCTGGTTACTACATCATTACCAATATTCCTCCAGGTAATTACACGCTGCAGGTCATGATGATCGGCTATGAGCGGACCGAGAAAGCGATTACGGTCATCGCTGGTCTGGAAGAGCGTCATGATTTCGAGATCAAGCCAGCTTCCATTGAGGGGGAGGAGGTCATTGTTACCGGTGATCGCCAACGCTTTGAAAAAGAGATCGAGATTAGTTCAGTCAGTCTGAGCATGCGTGATGTAAAAACCATGCCGGCCTTTGTAGAAGCCGATATCTTCAGAACTTTACAATTATTGCCGGGAGTTCAATCCTCCAGTGATTTCTCATCAGCTCTGGTAGTCCGGGGAGGAAGTCCTGATGAAAATCTGATCATGCTGGATGGCATTGAGATCTACAATCCTTTCCACCTGGGCGGTGTCTTTTCCACATTCAATGCTGATGCCATTGCTGATGCAGAATTTCTGGCTGGTGGTTATCCAGCCTATTACGGAAACCGGATATCTTCCGTACTGAGTATTACAGGACGTGAAGGTGATTCAAAAAACAACAAGTTATTTGGCGGGCACAAGCTGGGTGAATTCTTTGATGTAAGTCAAGTCAGGGGAGAGGTTAACCTCCTCAGCTCAAAACTGCTGGCTGAGGGTCCCCTCTATAAAGGTTCGTGGATGTTATCCGGTAGACGAACCTATTTTGATCAAGTCGCTCGTCTGTATTATTGGTATAAAGATGAACCCATGGAGTGGAAATATTATTTTTATGATGTTCAAGGTAAGATTATCCAGAATCTTAATTCCACCAACCGCCTGACCTTCTCACACTATGCCGGAAAAGATCGCATCTTTTTTGAAATCGGCCGAGCTGAAAATGAAGTGAATTTTAATTGGGACTGGGGCAATACCACCAATAGTGGTGAATGGCGCTGGGTCCCGAATTCCAGGTTTGTTTCCACCTTATCCCTGGCCAATACGGTCTATGAATTTGATGTGGATATGGAATTTACTGCCACAGATACATCCGGCCAGGCTTCAACCAGCGGTTTTATAATATTCAACAAGATAGATGATTGGACCATCAAGGAGAACCTGGACTGGTTTATTTCAACAGCGCACACTTTGACCACGGGTTTTGAGTTAAAAGATCTCGGTATTGATTTTGAGCTTTCTCAGGGTACCCGGAAACTTTTGGATCAGCACGAAACAAATATGATCTATAGCGGAATTATTCAGGAGCGATGGCAGCCTAACCCGGTCATTATGTTCCAGGCAGGGCTACGCTTGTCAAAATACTCTGCTCATGAGAATCTGTATTACGAACCGCGCCTGGGCTTCAAATATTTACTATCAACCAATCTGGCTCTGAAAGGTGCCTGGGGGAAGTACAATCAATTTCTGTTCACGGCCCAGGATGAAGATGCCATTCTCAGTATTGTGGATTTCTGGAATCCCATCCCCGCCAATTATAAAGCAAAATCCGTTGAGCATTACATATTGGGTTTTGAACAGTGGCTCGGGGAGGGCTGGTTTGCCAGCCTGGAAGGCTACTATAAACCCTACAGCAATACGTTGGTTATCAACCCGAATCAGAATTTTTTAGATCAAGATGATGACTATACAGAAGGCACAGCTGAGATATATGGGGTTGAGCTTCTCCTGAAAAAGAGCAGTGGCAAGCTTACGGGCTGGTTGGGTTACTCATATATGAAAAGCAGCCAGGAATTTGATTTTAATGGGGATGGGCTTATCGTTGAAAGTGATGGTGAAATTTATAGCTCAAAATATGATCAGCCCCATTCAATCAATCTGGTTCTGAACTATGCCATGAATAAAAAGAACTCCTTTGGACTGACCATGACCAGCAGTAACTCCAATCTTTACACGCCTACTGTTGGCTACGTTTACACCCAAAATAAATCCTATGCGGACCTGGTGAACCCCTATAGTAATTTGGATGAACTCAAGGGCTTCCGCAATTCTGCCCGGTATCCCAATTATTTCAGGATGGATGTGAGTTATTCCCGAAAAATTCATCCATTTGGTATCGATGGTCTGTTCAAGATCCAAGTGATCAATGCCACTAACCATTTTAATACCTTTTTCTACAACTGGGATCTTTCCGAGAGGACTGTTGAGGGTATTGGCATGTTCCCATTTTTCCCAACATTTGGCGTGGAATTCAAGCTTTAGGGGATGGATATGAATCGCTCGAAATACAAAACGAAACTATTGGTGAAGCTTTCCCTGCTGCTTGCTACTTGCTACTTACTGCTTAATTGTACTGAAGATCTGAGCCTCGCAGATTTCGAGGATGCCTTTAAGAATTATAAGCAGGAACTGCGCATTGAGGGTATGTTAGATCTAACCGATTTCTCGAAATCGGTGATCCGGGTGGACAACACTATTCTCATCACGGATACTTCGCTATTCAATGGGATTGATGATAATGGGGATTGGGTATCCTATTCTGATCTAAATGACAATGGTAAGTGGGATGAGGATGAACCGTTAAATGATGATATTGGTGTGTGGCTTACTGGTCCCCATGCTCCACCGGAAGGGCGTGGCAACGGTATTCCAGACAAGGGCGAACCTCATGTGGATGATTATCTGGAGATATTGCCGCAGATCCATGATACAACTATGGTTTCAGTCGTCTTGCGAGAATCCGGTTCTATGGTAGCGGAATTTGAATGGTCCTGGCAAGCTGGCTATTTTGACGAGAGTTTTGGTAAGCCTGGACCCCCATCCACCTGGGAAGAAAATACCAATATCAGGTATTATTATGGAGGATACATCCCCATGCCAGAGTATGCTGATGTGGAGTTACAGGTGGGCGTAAATTACACGATCGAGTTGACCACAACTGACGACAGGATCATTTCCTCATCAACAATACCAGTAGCCCCTCCCTTTAATTTGAGTTGGCCGGGGACGACATTAGATGAGGATACCACTATTGTATCTGTTGATAATTATGCTTCGCTCACCTTTAATACACCCATCGAGACCAATTTTTGTGGAGTGATTATGGATGAGGTCTTCTCTGAAGATTCTCTACGGGGTTTTTATTCTAGTCTGGCAGTTGCTGTAAAGTTGGATACGTCGAACGGTCTACCTTTTTATCCGGCCAATTTTGTTGGGATTCCGCTGGGTCTCTATAAAATGAGTCTTGAATCCTATAGCTATGAATATGGCAACTATGTGTATTCTGGTTTATCGCTACGGGATCGGGGATTGTCCAATTGGCGTGATCAAAATGGGAATGTGATTTTGGGTGCCTTTGGTGCAAAATCACCCCTGGCATTCTACATTCGTTTTGTTGGCTCTCCAGATCTACCCAGCGGTTGAAGAAAAAATTGACGAATATCTGATTCACCTGTTAAAACCATAAGTAGGCGCTCAATACCTATGGCAATTCCACCGGTTGGCTGCATGTTTCCTAC
>JAOZSM010000001.1:16336-24783 GCA_029939675.1 Fidelibacterota bacterium | reverse complement strand
TAAGTAGGCGCTCAATACCTATGGCAATTCCACCGGTTGGCTGCATGTTTCCTACAGCATTAATCAGGTCTTCATCAATGGGATGGGGAGGATATCCAAGCAATTCACGTTCTTTATTAGCCACTGCGAAACGTTCACCTTGTTCTGCAGAATCAGTCAGCTCGCTAAAGGCATTCCCAATTTCCACACCCTGGATGTAGAGCTCGAACCGTTCGGACCAGAGATTTTCCGGTTTTTTAATTTTTGATAGAGCGGCCATAGAAGCAGGGTAATCATAAACGATCTCAGGCTGGTTAAGACCCAAATAGGGTTCAATTAACTTCAGCCAAACCCGAAAGAAGATGTCCTCAAAAGATTCATCATCGGGGATAGTTTCATTTAGGGTGACCCGCGCAGCTCGAATCCAATAGCGATGCTGCTGCATTCCTTTTTCAAGCTCCAGGCCAGCATATTTGTCAAAGCAAGTTTGGATGGAGGTTCGCTTGATACCCTGATCCCAGACGAAATCAGCAGGTAAATTGATATCCGTGAAATTATTACTTAAATCGTGGAGCAATGCTGCAACATCGTCCATAATATTTTGATAGTCTCCCGGACGGTACCATTCCAGCATATTGAACTCGGGATGGTGGAGGGGACCCAGCTCACCATGATTACGAAACACCCGGGCAATCTCAAAAACTTTGTCAAACCCTGATCCCAAAGCCTTCTTTATGGCGAACTCAGGAGAAGTTGGCAGGTAGTAATCTCTATCTTCATTTTCATGGTTCCTGTAGCTGGTTTTAAAACCATGAAGGTGAACTTCCATTCCAGGTGAAGGAACCAGCAAAGGGGTCTCTAATTCGAAGAACCCCAGATCATTGAAGAACTCTCGAATGAGATTGATCAGGATCCTCTTCTGTTCAAGTCGGAGTAAATTCATGGTTCCAATATGAAATAATTGCACCGATATTCAAATATCGTTTCACAGCGGACGACCCTTTCGCTACGATTGCTCCGCAATCACTCAGGGAGCTTTACCCAAAACTTATTAAATCCCCATTAAAGTCACAAACTCATTGAACTCGCCACCTCGACAACTATTTTGAAAAATGAATAATTCTCAAATTAGTGAACGGATCAAACGTCTGGCTGCCATGATGACTCTGCTTGATGAGAATCCTCATAAAATTAGAACATTTGAAAAAGCAGCTCGTATCGTTAAAGATCATCCTGAGGAGATGGGCATACTGATTGATGAAGGCCGGCTTAAGGCGGTCAAAGGAATTGGCGATAGCCTGGCCCATATCATCCTTTACTACGCAAAATCAGGCGGTCCTGGTTTAGAAAGAGAATTGGAAGCGCGTCTACCGGTTGGATTGCCCGATTTGCTCAATCTTAAGGGGCTGGGGCTGAGAAAAATTCAAACCCTCTGGAAAGATCACCAGGTCAGCAATATCAAAATGCTGAAAGATGCTTGTGAGGCAAATACTCTGGCTAACTGGAAAGGGTTTGGTCCAAAACTAGAGCAACAGCTCTTAGATGCAATCGAATTCAAAGCGAGACATGTCAGTGACTTTCAATTTAATCTGGCACTGGATGTCAGCCAAATCTGGCTGGAGAAGTTAACTCAACTCCCTTCGGTTAATCAGGTCGAACTGACTGGAAAGCTGCGCCGGGGTGATGCTTTAATTCAAAGTGTTGACTTTGTGATAGAAGCAGATCTCGGGCAATTGAAAAGTGATCTTCAGCAGATCCAGAACGGGGAGAACGCTACCGATGATCTCCTCACTGTGATAGATAACACAGGTTTACCCATTAATCTTTGGGTAGCTAGAAATTCAGATTTCCAGCTTCGCCAACTTATTCTTACAGGTGGATCAAGTTACCTTGGGAAGATCGAATCAGCCTTTGAAGCAAACAATCTAAGTCATAATCAGGGGCGCAGTGATGACCTGAATGCCACAGGTCTAAGTGAAGCAGCCCTCTGTGATCAGTTGCATATTCAATGGATCGAGCCAGAACTAAGAGATACCTTTGACAGTTTTCCTGCTGACCGAACCTTGATCCAGGCTCTAGATATCAAGGGAGTGATGCACGCCCATTCAACCTGGAGTGATGGAAAAAATACTCTGGAGCAAATGGCAGAGGCAGCTCAACAGTTGGGTTACCAATATCTGGGTATTAGTGATCATTCTCAGGCTGCTCATTATGCCAATGGTCTTAAACCGGATCGGGTCAAGGCCCAGTGGCAACAGATCGACGAGCTCAATGAGCAATATCCTGATTTTCACATTTTCAAAGGCATTGAAGCTGACATTTTAGCCGATGGAAGACTGGACTATAGTGAAGATCTGCTGGCTGGTTTTGATTTTGTAATTGCTTCCATTCATAGCCACTTCCATCTGAGCCCTGTACAGCAAACTGATCGGATTATCAGAGCCCTGCAAAGTCCCTTCACAACCATGCTGGGACACCCAACTGGACGCATGTTATTGACCAGAGAAGGTTACAATCCAGATCTATTGGCCATCATTGATGCTGCTGCAGAATTTGATAAAATTATTGAGCTTAATACAACCCCCAAACGACTTGATCTTGATTGGCGGTACCTTGCTACAGCCAGGGAACAGGGGGTCCCCATTTCAATTAATCCGGATGCCCATAATCTAAAAGGGTTGGAAACAATTCCTCTGGGAGTAACGATGGCTCGCAAAGCTGGTCTGGGATCATCAGATGTGATTAACACTGCCAGTGTTTCAGAAATGACCGCTTACTTAGAAAGACGAAAGTCAGGATGAGAGAGTCCCTGAAACAGAAAAAAGAACGCATGCACCAGATTCTGGAGCGGTTGTATACAGCTTATCCGAATTCACATTGCAGTCTGGAGCATCGATCGCCCTTTCAATTACTTATCTCTACCATGTTATCTGCTCAGTGCACAGATGAACGGGTTAACAAAGTGACCCCTGTGTTATTCAAACACTATCCAACAGTCAAGTTGATGGCAGGAGCACCAGTGGAACATTTGGCTGAGCTGGTCCGGTCTACAGGTTTCTTTAATAGCAAATCAAAAAATATGAGCGCCTGTGCCAGAATGTTGCTGGAAGAATATGGCGGGGAAGTCCCCGCTGACCTGCATGCTCTCATCAAGCTCCCGGGAGTAGGTCGCAAGACTGCCAACGTTGTTCTGGGAACCGCATTCCACATTCCCGGATTGGTAGTTGACACCCATGTGATTCGCATTGCCAACCTGCTCCGATTCACTGATCTGAAAGATGCAGTTAAAATAGAACGTGAGCTGCAACAGGTTATTGATCAGGAACACTGGGTTATGTTTACCCATCTAATTATTGACCATGGTCGGGCTGTTTGCATTGCCAGAAGACCCCAATGCCACGCATGTATTCTGGCGGAATATTGTCCTTCGGTGTTGCCCGAAGAAGCAATAAAGTATAAGAAGTAATTATGGATACTGCCCTATTGTTTAGAGTTGTTGGACGGGTCCAGGGGGTCGGTTTCAGAGCCTTTGTGCAAAGTACCGGTCAACAATTGGGACTGACAGGCTGGGTGAAGAACCTTTCAGATGGATCGGTCAGCGGCCTGGTAGAAGGGGAGCAGGGCTTGTTGGTTGAATTTATCAAGCAGCTAAACGTGGGAAATCGCTGGTCAAGTGTAGAAGGGTTGGAAGAACAGCCTCAGAGGTATAGTGGTGAATATACCAGTTTTGAAATTAGGTATTAGGAATTCGGGTTGTCAGAAATTATTTAAGACTGGGAAATTTGATAAGAAATGGGTGAAATAGATAAAGTATATATGGTTAACCAGGCGAGGATTTCAATCCTCGCGTAGTCGTCATATCTTATGAGTGACGTACAAATTAAAAGGAAAGATAAATGGAAAAGATTATTGGTGAAGTTGAACGGAGCGAAACCGAAAAAATTATCATTCAGGTAAAGGAATTCAAGGGTCGGACCTATGTTGACTTTCGGATTCACTACCTGGCAGATGAAGATGAATGGCGCCCAACTCAAAAAGGTATCACAGTTGCCCCGGCACTTTGGGAAGGCTTTAAAAAACATGTTGATGATGCCAACACATTCCTCGAATCAGAAGGTTTGATCTAAGCTTGCTCCCTTAGTAGCTCGCGTCTGAGCTGCATTTTTTTCGTAAAAAATTGACGGTAAACGATGGTCAGCATGATAATGTTGGCCATTGTTGCTGTTGTAAACCACATATACATGATCATGATCTGATAGCGTACCGCAATTATTGGATCAATGCCGGCCAGGATTTGTCCGGTCATAACACCTGGGAGCTGTACCAGGCCAACCGTCATCATGGCATTGATATTTGGTATCAGAGCTGCATGAATGGATGCTTTCATGGCGTCATAAACTGCTAATTTGGGAGTGGCTCCCAGGGCTAGCAGTGTTTCGATCTCTTTTTCACGATGTCTCAATTCTCCCACAAAACGATTAGCCGTCAGTGAAGTTGAATTCAATCCATTTCCAATGATCATCCCACCAATGGGGATAGCCGCATAGGGTGAGTACCAGGGTTCAACATCCAAAATAAACAGCAGTATTGTCCCGAGAATGAGAATTGCTGATCCCAATAATGCCACGAACATGGCTGAAAAGAAATGGGGGATCTCATTTTTCTGGCGTCTGGTCCCTTCATAACTGGCGATCAGGATCATGATAAATAGCAAACTGAGCATGAATGCCCAATGCTGCTGATCAAAGAACCAGGTCAGTACATAGCCCATAAGGGTTAACTGAACAAAGGATCTCAATGTACCAACCAGCAGAGTTTGCTCCAGACCCAGTTTCCATTTTTTGATCAGAAATAATGAAAAAGCAATAAATGCCAGGGAAACAATAAGATCATTCCAGTTCAGGACATAGAAATCAGGTCTCATCATTAACCTCGTTTCCCAACAGGCCGGCTTTTTCAAAAACTGCTGAACGATCTAGTGCTTTGAAGGGTCCATCACCAACAATTTCACCCCGGGATAACACGATTACTCGACCCGCATACCGTCGCATAAGCAAATGGTCATGCGATACGGCTATCACAGTCAATTTTAAGGTCTTCCGTAATTTGTCAACCAGGTCCATGATAGATCGGGACAGTTTTGGGTCCAGGTTGGAGGTTGGCTCATCCAGTAGTAGAACCTGGGGATGGTTCAATAAAGTTCGCGCCAGAGCCAATCGTTGTTGCTCACCGCCGGAAAGATCTTTTGCATTATGGGTCAGCTCGATATTGCCCATCTCCACCTGTTCAAGGGCGTGGGTCAGTTCATGATCCAGGGTTTGGGCAATATTATTATCCCAGCGACCTGCCGCCAGGAGGTTATCTCTTATGTTACCGGAGAAGACCACTGGATTTTGGAAGAGGATGCCCACATTCTTGCGTAGACACTGAATATCACTATCAATATTCTGGGTACGAAAATTGATTTGCCCCTGGCTTGGACTGGTCAGGGAGTTGAACATCCTGAGCAGCGAACTTTTTCCTGCCCCTGAAGCTCCCAGGACAGCCAGGAATTCACCCTTGTGAACTGCAAAATTAATCCTGCTTAGGATTTTGTTGCCACCGGCTTCGTACGAGACATCTATGAACTGAAAAAGAGGATCATTAGGCATGGCAGGATGTTATGCCATTTTTGCCATCACGGAAATGATTTCTATCAAATTTTTACTGAAATCCGGTTTGGATAACCCAACCAGTTTCCGGAGCGATAGCGACTAAACTGGTTTCTATTGCTCCTGACATTCAGAAGCCCCTTTTGGTAATCTGGGCTCTGAAACCTGTTTGACTCGTTTCACTCGTTGAAAACAGGTTTGGTTAACTCAACCAGTTTCCGAACTGCGGAGCAGGGCTAAATTTGTTTGGCTCGTTTCACTCACTGAGAACAGGTTTTGGCAAATCATTTCTATTTCACGGAATTACCCTGCGTTTACCTTCAAAGCTGAATATGGAGACTCTGCATGCCAGGTAAAATTGTTGGCCCTGATTTTTACGATCTATCAAGCTTGTTAAGCGAAGATGAGATCGCTGTCCAAAATATGACTCATGACTGGGTCCAAGATCGGTTTCGACCCATTGTTGCCAAACATTTTCGTGAGGGAACCTTTCCCATGGATTTGCAGACTGAAATGGGAGAGATGGGATTTTTCGGCTCTAGCCTACCTGAAGAATATGGTACCGCCGGATTGAATAATGTAGCCTATGGACTCATGATGCAGGAACTGGAACGTGGTGACTCCGGATTACGCAGCTTTGCTTCTGTCCAGGGAGCACTGGTCATGTGGCCTATCTGGAAGTATGGCTCCACTGAACAGAAGGATCAGTGGTTGCCGCTGTTGGCCTCTGGTAAAAAGATTGGCTGCTTCGGTCTAACAGAACCGGATTTTGGTTCTAATCCTGGAGGTATGCTGACCCGTGTGAAACGAGATGGTGATAGCTATATCCTTAATGGTACTAAAATGTGGATCACCAATTCTCCAGTGGCAGATGTAGCTCTGATCTGGGCCAAAGCCGACTCAGGGGAGGTCCAGGGTTTTCTTGTGGAACGCGGAACTCCCGGGTTTGAGACACCGGAGATCAAAGGGAAGCTCTCACTTCGCGCTTCAATTACAGGTGAAATTGTGCTTAACAATTGCCAGATTCCTTTGGAAAGCCGACTTCCTGAAGCAAATGGGCTCAGAGCTCCGTTGAGTTGTCTTACTCAAGCTCGTTATGGTATCAATTGGGGTGTTATGGGGGCTGCCATCGATTGCTACGAAGAGGCGGTTGATTATGCGAAAACCAGAATTCAATTTGATAAGCCCATTGCCGCCTATCAATTAACCCAGCAAAAATTGGCTGAAATGCTTAATGAGATCACCAAAGCACAATTGATGACCTTGCAACTGGGCCGCCTAAAAGATCGCGAAACCATGAGCCATAAACAGGTCAGTCTATCCAAGATGAATAATGTTCGGATGGCAATTGAGATCGCTAGAACAGCCAGAACAATTCTGGGAGCCAGCGGTATTACTGATGAATATGTTGCTATGCGACATGCGGCCAACCTGGAGTCAGTTCTGACCTATGAAGGAACCCATGAGATGCACACCCTGGTAGTGGGTGAGAGCATTACCGGTATCCCGGCCTACCGTTGAAACTATTTGACCCAACGGGCATAGTATTACACATCGACTCGGGTCTATGCCTGTGGGCTACGCTTCCGCAAGTTGCTCGGTATGTCGAACAATAATTTTAAAATTCTTTAGATAACGGTTTCGTAAAAAGTATATGACAGAACATGAATATCGCCCTAACATCAATAAATATAGTCATTTATGCGAACACTGGCTGTGTCCTTAATTATCAGCACTTTGCGCCTCTGCGTTCTCTGCGAGAGGGACTTTTTGCGGGGTCATCTTAAATAAATAGGAAAAAAATAAAATGTCTAACATCCTAGTTACTGGTGGTGCTGGTTACATTGGAAGTCATACTGTTCTGGAATTGCTGGAAAACGGGGATCAGGTAGTCGTTGTTGATAACCTATCCAATAGCAGCCAGGAGTCATTAAGACGAGTTGAAAAATTAACTGGAAAGCAGATCACCTTCCATCGAGTTGACCTTTTGGATAAATCAGCTCTGAATGAAGTATTTCAACAACATGAGTTTGACGCTGTGATCCATTTTGCCGGTCTAAAAGCAGTGGGTGAATCAGTGACTATTCCCCTGGAATATTATCAGAATAATTTAGCAGGGGCCCTAAATTTATTGGAGGTGATGAATCATCATTTGGTGAAACGATTGGTTTTTTCATCTTCAGCAACGGTTTATGGCGATCCCGCATCGGTGCCCATCACTGAAGATTTCCCGATTTCAGCTACAAATCCCTATGGCCGATCAAAGCTGATTATTGAAGAAATGCTCAGGGATCTCTATGTCTCTGATGCTGGATGGGATATTGCGCTCCTGCGCTATTTCAATCCGGTGGGTGCGCACCAGAGTGGACGTATTGGCGAAGACCCCAATGGAATACCAAATAACCTCATGCCCTTTGTTTCCCAAGTGGCTGTTGGCAACCTTGAGCAGCTTTCAATATTTGGTGATGATTACCAGACTTCTGATGGAACCGGTGTGCGCGATTATATCCATGTTGTTGATTTGGCTCAGGGACACTTGAAGGCTTTGGAACATCTTTCAGGGAGCCCTGGTCTGGTCACCGTGAATCTTGGGACTGGCCGAGGATACAGTGTTTTGGAATTGATCAAAGCCTTCGAGAAAGCCTCTGGAAAATCAATTCCTTATCAAGTTGTAGGAAGACGCTCCGGGGATATTGCCCAATGTTACGCGGATACGCACAAGGCATCAGCAGTGTTTGGCTGGAAAGCGGTGAGGGGTCTTGACGAAATGTGTGAGGATGCCTGGCGTTGGCAGTTAAATAATCCGCAGGGTTATTC
>JAOZSM010000001.1:0-16236 GCA_029939675.1 Fidelibacterota bacterium | reverse complement strand
AAAAAGTCCCTCTCGCTAGTCTACGATCTCCGAGCTACGCCGACAGGTAAAGAACTATGGGAAATTTCAATTAGCATAACCACTGAAAATGAGCCAGGTAACTCCCACCAATATTCCCACAATCAAGTTGATGCCCTTTACTTTCAGGAAATCACGTCTACTGAAAGCTAACAGAGGCAGCATACCATGTCCATCCTGAACAATGGAGCTGACGACCAATGTGCTCAGGGGAATCAGTTCCTTGGAAAATAAAGTTACAAATAATAGGTGAGGACCTGAGGAAGGGATGATCCCAACCAGGGCAGAGAGCAAAGTAACCTGTAATTTGCTTTCCTCAATCAAAGCTGCCAGATCCAGATGTTCATTGGTGTAGTGAATAACCCAAAGAGCGGCAAAAGTCCAGGCAAAAAGAGCCGGTAGATGTTCCTTGGCCACGTGCTTCCAGAGATGGTCATGGATGAAATGCTTTGAGCTGCTTCCAACGATCCAGATACCCAAAAATCCAACTACCATAAAGGTGATACGTTTCCAGTTCCATATTGGGGGACCCAGAATTCCAGTAGCCAACAAGGTGATAAAAATCAGCAAACCCAAAAATAGGATCACTCGGGTTTTCTCAGTCCAGAACGAACGAAATGCTTTCCAGTCTGGTAGTAGGGCCATGGAATCTGAGCCATGAATAACCATTTTCTCACAACGGTTTTGCTGAGTGTGGTCCAGTCCGGTACTGAAAAGTCGATCCACCAACCAGCCACTGACCAGAGCAATCCCAAACAAAATTAATGAAATGCCCAGAGCTTTCCCGGGGAACATGGCGAACATGACAAATGCTTCATCACCGCTGGTAGCAATCATTGTTGCAACGATGGCACCCAGGGAAAACATCCGGTGGCTATACAGCGTTACTGCTGCGAAGGCACCGAGACAGCCAGGCATGATACCAAGAATAGCAGCCCAGAGATATTGCATCCACCCCCGTTGTCGACAGAAATAGGCTTCCCATTTTCCTTTGGAAACCACATTGAAGTATTCAACCACCAGCATCATGACAAAAACAAAAAAACTGATACTGAGAGTATGCTTTAGAATATCCAGTAGCGCATTCATCTTTTATTCATTTCATTCATAGCATTAAGTTTAACCATCCGCTCCTTTGATGTCGCGAAGCTCTAACCTGTTACAAATAATATATGCTAAAAAGCAGGCATACCAGGTATTGCTTTTCCATAGATACCGGAATATTATCCGCGACTTGAAATTTTTGAAGTCTAAAGGAAGCCCATGTCTCAAAATCTTGTCATCGTCGAATCACCCTCTAAAGCCAGTACTATACGCAAATACCTAGGGGATGAGTATAAAGTTCTTTCAACAGTTGGTCACATTCGTGATTTACCCAGAACGCAATTAGGGGTAGATCTTAAGGAAAAATTTAAACCGCTCTATGTGATTATCCCAGGTAAAAAGAAACATGTTGATGCACTCAAAGAAGCAGCCAGGAAGGCAACTCAGGTCTTTATCGCGACTGATCCTGACCGTGAAGGAGAGGCCATTGGCTGGCATGTGACCCGCATCCTGAAAAATCTAAATAAACCCACTCACCGAGTCATGTTTTACGAGATCACGAAAGATGGTGTTCTGGAAGGTATGCGCAACGCTACTGACCTGGATATGAATCTAGTATATGCCCAGCAGGCTCGTCGCATAATTGATCGGCTGGTTGGTTTTAAGGTAAGTCCTTTTCTATGGCGAGTCCTGTATTCTGGTTTGAGTGCTGGTCGGGTTCAATCGGTTGCTTTGCGCCTGATCTGTGAGCGACAGGAGGAGATTGATAAGTTTGAGTCTCAGGAATATTGGACTATTAATACAGAATTAGAAACTGAGAAAAAGCACGTATTTAATGCTGAGCTTCAGAAAGTAAACGGCAAAAAGGCCATAATCCCTGACGAAACCACGGCTCTGGCGTTCCGGCATGAGTTAAAGGAAGCTAAATATACTATTGCAGCAGTAGAAAAAAAACGAGTCCATCGCAATCCGCGGGCTCCCTTTACCACCAGTACGCTACAACAGGCCGCTTTCCAGAAGTTGGGTTTTACTACCAAACGAACCATGACATTGGCTCAGCAGTTGTATGAAGGTGTCACCCTCCAAGATGGTGAAACTACCGGTTTAATAACCTACATGCGTACCGATTCAACCCGGGTAGCTGAATCTTCGATTGAATCAATCAGGGCTTTTGTGAAAGATTCACTAGGAGCAAAATATCTGCCTGCCAAAGGTCGTCAATTCGGGAAATCCAAAGGCAAGATCCAGGACGCCCACGAAGCAATTCGGCCGGCCAATCCGGCTCTCCATCCTGATGTAGCCAAGGTCTCTCTGACTGGACCCCAGGCTAAACTCTATGATTTGATCTGGAGACGATTTACCGCTTCGCAAATGGCCAAGGCTGTATTTGACCAGTCCTCGATTGAGATCAAAGCAGCTGAAAAATTCGATCTCAGAGCGGCTGGATCTGATCTGGTTTTTGATGGTTATCGTAAAGTCTATTTTGAAAAAGAGGAAGAAAAAGAAAGTCATCTACCGGCTGACCTGGAAGCAGAGGATATCCTCAATCTGCTGCAAGTAGATGCTGATCAGCATTTCACCAAGCCACCGGCAGCCTACACTGAAAGTAGTTTGGTCAAAGTCCTTGATAAAGAAGGTATTGGCCGTCCCTCTACTTATGCAAATATCATTTCAGTAGTGCAGGCCAGGAATTACGTTGTTTCAGAAAAACGTAAACTATTCCCCACTGAACTGGGAAAAGTAACCAATAAATTGCTGGTTGAGAATTTCTCAGAGTTGGTGAACAAGACCTTTACCAGTGAGATGGAAAGTCGCTTGGATAAAGTTGAAGAGGGTCAGCTTACCTATCTGCAGATAATGGAAGAATTCTGGACCCTCTTAGAAAAGTGGCTGGCCGAGTCCTCAAAATCATATAGTGAAATAAAGAAATCTCTCCAGAAGGATAGTGGCGAAGTCTGCGAAAAATGTGGAAAACCCATGGTGGTGAAATGGAGCAAAAACGGTCAATTCCTGGCCTGCTCCGGATTCCCTACTTGTCGCAATGCCCGTCCCCTGGATGGACCCAAACCGGGCGAAGGTGGTGCAGAGGAAGAAGCCAAAGACTATGGAAAGTGTGAAAAATGTGGATCACCCTTAATCCTTAGAGATGGTCGTTATGGAAAATTTTATGCTTGCTCAGCCTATCCTAAATGCAAGTTTACCAAGCCCTTTACCATCCTGATGCCCTGTCCTAAACCGGATTGTAAGGGAGAGATATCACCTCGACGCTCGAAACGTGGCAGAACTTTCTATGGCTGTACGAAATATCCGGATTGTGATTTTGTAAGTTGGGATCCGCCGATTGCTCAAGTGTGTCCTGCCTGCGAAAATCCCTATATGGTTGCTAAATCCACCAAGAAGAAGGGCGACTATGCCCTGTGTCCCAAATGTAAGCACGAGATCAATGTTTCTGATATTGAAGCCTCATAAAGATTAAGATTGCGAGAAGAAAATGGCACGTTTAGAAAGTTTTGAAAAACTGGTTTCCCTGGCTAAACGCAGGGGCTTTGTTTTTCAGTCAAGTGAGATTTATGGTGGGATCAATGCCTGTTATGACTATGGACCTTTAGGGGTTGAGCTTAAGCTTAATGTCAAGCAGATGTGGTGGAATGCCATGACCCGTGAACATGATAATATTGTAGGGCTGGATGCAGCCATCCTCATGCACCCGAAAGTTTGGGAAGCTAGTGGCCATGTTGGTGGGTTTACCGATCCTCTGGTGGATTGTAAAGCCTGCAAGAGCCGTTTTCGGGAGGATACCCTACCTGAGGAATCCCTGAAGTCCCGAGTATGCCCTGACTGTGGCGGTGAGCTGACCGAGTCACGCCAGTTCAACCTCATGTTTAAGACTCAGATGGGAGCGGTTGAAGATACAGCCTCTGATATTTATCTAAGACCGGAAACTGCCCAGGGTATTTTTGTAAATTTCCCCAATGTAGTAGATACTTCCCGCCAGCAGGTTCCTTTTGGAATCGCCCAGATCGGGAAGGCTTTCAGGAACGAGATCACCCCAGGGAATTTTATCTTCCGAACCCGTGAATTCGAGCAGATGGAAATGCAGTTTTTTGTAAAACCGGATCAAGCCGATGAGTGGTTTGAAACCTGGAAAGAACGCCGGATGGCTTTTTATGATACGATCGGGATCAACCGGGAAAACCTGCGTTTTGAAGAGCATGGTCCCGATGAGTTGGCTCACTATGCCCGAGCTGCTTTTGACATTGAGTATAAATTCCCCATTGGCTGGAGTGAGTTGGAAGGCATCCATAATCGTGCAGATTTTGACCTGCGTCAACACGAAGAGCATTCAGGAAAAAGCATGGGTTACCGGGATCCCCACACCAACGAAAAGTATACCCCATTTATCATTGAAACCTCGGCTGGTTGTGACCGTACGACTCTGGCAGTTTTATGTGAAGCGTATGAGGAGGAAACTCTGGAAGACGGGTCTGTCCGAACAGTGATGCATTTTCACCCGCGGGTGGCTCCCATAAAGGTTGCTATCCTGCCTCTAGTGAAAAAGGGAGGGCTTAAAGAGTACGCCACAGATTTAAAAGATCAACTTAAGCGGCATTTTAATGTCTTCTATGATGAAAAAGGAGCCATCGGACGTCGCTATCGTCGTATGGATGAAGCTGGTACGCCCTATTGTATTACCATTGATTTTGATACATTGGAAGACCAAGCTGTGACTGTCCGGGACCGAGATACTATGGATCAGATTCGGGTACCGGTAGCTGAGCTTCAAGCCTGGTTGGCAGAGAGAATTCTAATTAGTTAATTTCAGTTAATACACCTGTTTAAGGCAGGTCTAATTTTAATAAAGGCTGTAGAGTGATCTATGGCCTTTATTATTTCAGGTATTTGTTCAAGCGGAACTATCTCCCAAAACCAAATTTTGCCTTAAGTGTTTTAAAAGATGACGATCGTTAAAAAAATAGGATTGATAGCTTATCCCCGCTTGTTGTGCGTGTGATGCTATGTATATTGCACGACGTGACAAGGCAAGAAAAAAAGCAAACCTCCCACTTTCAACAGCAATTCCCTGAGCCACTTCGATTTAATTTGATAGCTGCACATACAGGTGCATGCCAAGTATGATATATGTAAAGAGTAGGTGTGAATGAAAAAAGTATTAAAATCTTTAATTGATCTCCAGGAAATAGATCGTCAGCTTTTCGAGATCGATGAGAAAAAGGGAAGTCTCCCTGAAAAAGTAGAGCAACTTGAATCCCAGGCTGCTAGTATAGTATCTAATCTTGAGAATACCCGAACGGCCCTGGATGAAAACCAGAAAGAATTGACCAATATCAAGGGTGGATCATTGGATGCTGGTGGAAAAGTCAAACAATATCAGGATCAACTTTACCTGGTAACTACAAATCGTGAATACGATGCCCTTACCAATGAGATTGAAACTGTCAAAGCCCAGATGGCTGAGATGGCTGAGCGTCAGTTGATACTGGAAACTGAGATCAAGAGTCTGGAAGAGATCATTGCCAACTCAGAGGAACAGAGTACAGACTTTGTTAAACAGCTGGATGCCAATCGGATCGAGTTGAAACAAAAATCTGACCTGACAGATGCAAAACAAGAGGATCTGGAAGCCCAGCGAGTTGAGTTGATTAAAAATATTAGCCAGCGCTATCTCCGCAAATATGACCGGATTCTCAAAGCTCGTCGTCGCGCAGTGGTTGCTGTTGAACATTCGGCTTGTACCGGATGCCATAAGCAGCTTTCACCTCAGGTAGTTTATGATATCCAGCAGATGGATTCATTCATTGAATGTGAGAACTGTGGCCGTATTCTGGTGCACATCCCAAAGGATGAAGACTAGAATCAACAAGCGTCACTGATCAAAAATTATAAAATTTAAAATGACCCGTTAATCCGGGTCATTTTTCTTTTAGACTGCCTCAATTACATTAGCTTTTAGTCGCTTTTTTAAAATTGGGTGGATCGGGCAGCTGCCTGGCTTTGGCCGGGAGGAAAGTCCGGACTCCGCAGGACAGGTTGCCCATGTTTGGAGCATGGGACTCCGCCAAATTGGCGGTGATGGAAAGTGCCACAGAAAAGATACCGCCCCGACACTTCGTGTCGGGGTAAGGGTGAAATCGCGAGGTAAGAGCTCACGCCGTGATCAGGCAATTGATCATGTGGGAAAACCCCGATCGGAGCAATTTCAAGCAGATGAGACTGGTGGTCCGCCATATTATTTTCGAATAATACTCTTCGGGTAGAAAGCTAGTATTCCGTTGCAAAACAGAATCCAGATCAATGGCTGCCTCATCCTCTCAGAGGATAAGACAAAATCCGGCTTACAGATCCACCCATTTGTTTTACTCCCAGGTCCAATAATGATATATGCGGTGTTATGATAGACAAACTAAGTAAGCAGAAATGACTTTGGACTTTTCGACATTTGACTTTTGACCTGAAAAATGAGTTTGTTTTTCACGTGAATAAAACCACAAAGAAGTTTATACTACAGACCGATTAATTATGGAAAAAATCTGGATCATACAAGATAGCCCTCAAACCGAAATAGATGCTCTGTCTGTGGCTCTGGGTGTTTCTTCAGTTGTGGCCGGAATGCTCTGGCGTCGGGATCTACGATCGCTGGATGCTGCTCGCGAATTTTTCAACCCATCTGTTTCCCGTTTACTTGATCCTTTCATCATGCTGGATATGGAGAAAGCAGTTGCCGAGGTTTCCAGATGTCTGGATGCACATCATCCCATTCTGGTCTATGGTGATTATGATGTTGATGGTACAACTGCAGCTTCTCTGCTTCATCTTTTTCTCCAATCTGTGGGTGGTAAATCAGAATACTATATCCCGGATCGGATCACGGAAGGTTACGGAGTTTCGCAAAAGGGTATTGATTATGCAGAAAAGATTGGTGCAAAATTAATCATAACCTGTGATTGTGGGATTACGGCAGTTGAACAAACTGAATATGCCAATGGAAAAGGCATTAATGTGATTATCACCGATCATCATATTCCTGATAAAATGCTTCCTCAGGCTGTGGCCATCTTGAATCCGAAGCAAAAAGAGTGTAAATACCCTAATAAGAATCTGTGTGGAGCTGGTGTTGCCTTCAAGTTTACCCAGGCTATTAGTCAAAGTCGTGGTCTGTCCGCCGAACAAGCTCTGCAGAATATGGATTTGGCAGCCATTGGTACGGCTGCTGACATTGTTCAGGTTACCGGGGAAAATCGGGTTATCGTTAGTGAAGGGCTTAAGCTGATCGGACAAGGCAAACGACCTGGGATCAAAGCTTTAAAAAAGGTGGCTGGTATCACCCGCGATGAGATAACCGTTTCTGACATCCTCTTTGGGTTGGGGCCACGCATCAATGCAGTCGGTCGCCTGGGAGAGGCAATGCGGGCAGTCCATCTGATGACCGCCAACACAGAAGCTCGGGCACGTGAACTGTCGGCAGTGTTAAATTCAGAAAATGAAACTCGCAAAACTGTAGAAGCCAAAATTTATGATGCTGCTGTGCGCCTGGCTAACTCGAAGTACGACCCTCGGGAAAAACGATCCCTGGTGCTGTATCAGGATGGCTGGCACCATGGAGTGATCGGTATTGTAGCCTCGAAGCTGAAAGAACGATATCATGTCCCCACGGTGATCATTGCAGTGAACGATGGGGTCGGAAAAGCTTCCGCCCGGAGCATCAGCGGGTTTGACCTGCATGCCGCTTTTTCAAAATGTGCTGATCTTTTGGTGTCCTTTGGGGGACATACCATGGCAGCCGGGATGACAATTGATCCCCAAAATCTGGAAGCTTTTGAACAACGTTTTCAGGAAGTTGCCATGCAGCAGATCACTGAAGAAATGATGCGCCCTCGCCTGAAAATTGAGGCCATTATTGAATTTAGTGAGATTAACTCACAATTAATGGAGACCTTACGTCGCTTGGCTCCCTACGGACCAGGGAATATGCGACCACTGTTCGCCAGCCAGAATCTGGATGTGATTGGTTATCCGCGTCCCAAGATTGTCGGCAAAAATCATTTGAAATTTAAAGTCCGTCAGGGACGCACCGTGTTAGATGCCATTGGGTTTGGGATGGCAGAAGCTCTTGAACTACTCTATGCTAATAAACCGATAGAGATGACCTATGTCCTCGCTGAAAATGAATGGCAGGGACGCAAAACAATTCAACTGGAACTTAAAGATATTCGACTGATGAATTAAGGAAATTAAATATGAGAAAAGCTTACATAGATTCTGTGGGAATGTATGTCCCACCCAAAGTTGTGACCAACCAGGACCTGGAAGAGGTGATGGATACCTCCGACCAGTGGATTCGGGAGCGGTCGGGAATTCAGGAGCGTCATCATGTTGATGGTGAGTGCACTACAGATTTGGCCTTAAAAGCAGCAGAAGAAGCTCTTGAAAAAGCCGGGATGGTTGCTGAAGATGTGGATCATATCATATTTTCCACCATGGCCAGTGATTACTTCGTACCAGGTGGTGGTCCGATGATGACCCGACGATTGGGAATACCTGGCACGCCTGCAGTTGATATTCGCATGGCTTGTTCTGGATTTCTCTACGGATTGTCCATAGCTAAAGCCTTTATTGAATCAGGCGCCCATGATAATGTGTTGCTCATTACTTCTGAGGTGCAATCAGTAGCCCTTGATTTTTCTACAGCAGGTCGCGATACGGCTGTTCTTTTTGGTGATGGAGCTGCCGCTGTTGTGATTAAAGCAACCGATGAGGATCGCGGTTTGCTCTCAGTGGTCACCCATTCAGATGGACGTTATGCTGAGGATCTTATGATGAGAACACCCTCAACCCTTGATAACCCTTTCCTTACCCATGAGTTATTAGATAAAGGTTATGGCCGTGTCACTATGAATGGTCGGAGTGTTTTTAAACATGCCATCACCAAATTCCCGCAGGTGATTAAAGAGGCTTTAGCGGCTGCCGGTGTTGAGAAAGCCCAGGTTAAGCTGGTGGTGCCCCATCAGGCCAATTTGCGTATCACAGAAGCCGTTGCGAATCGGCTGGAACTGGAACTTCACAAAGTAGTCTATTCAAATATTCATAAATACGGAAATACAACCTCGGCCTCCATTCCCATTGCGCTTTATGAAGCCATGGCTGAAGGTAAGATCGAACGGGGGGATATTATTGTCGTAGCCTCATTTGGCGCTGGGTTTACCTGGGGTGCTTCAGTAATAAAATGGTAAGTTGAATTTTTTGATCATAATAAGGATTTTAGGATGAAACAGTATTTTCAGGAAGAGCACTATATGCTCCAGGATATGGTCCGTGACTTTGCAGCGAATGAAGTAGCCCCCATAGCTGAGGAATTGGATCGGGAGGAACGTTTTCCTAAAGAGTTAATTCCTAAGTTGGCAGAATTAGGACTGCTGGGGATTCCTTTCCCGGAAGAGTATGGCGGTGCCGGAATGGATACTCTGGCCTACACGCTGGTCATCGAAGAGTTGGCAAAAGTCGATTCCTCGGTTGCCATCACAGTAGCTGCCCATATTTCTTTGGGAACTTACCCGATTTTCCTGTTTGGAACTAAAGAGCAGAAAAGTCTACACCTTGAGAATCTTATTTCAGGCAAATATCTGGCTTGTTTTGGCCTCACAGAGCCAGAAGCTGGATCTGATGCAGGTGGGACGAAAACCACTGCGGTTAGGGATGGCGATGACTGGATCATCAACGGGTCCAAGAATTTTATTACCAATGCCGGCTATTCAGGGGTTTGCAATCTGACTGCTGTTACTGATCCCACATCAAAACGTCCAGGCGGGATCTCCGTATTTATGGTGGATCCCAAAACACCTGGATTTGTTGTTGGCCCATCGGAGAAAAAGATGGGCTGGCGAGCTTCAGATACACGGGCTTTAACCTTCGAAAATATGCGAGTACCTGGTGATGCGCTCCTGGGGGAGCTGGATGTAGGCTTTAAGCAGATGATGGCGGCTTTGGTAGGTGGACGTATCAGTGTGGCTGCTCTATCCCTGGGCTTGGCTGAGGGTGCTTTGGCTGCCGCGTTGAAATATGCTGAAGAGCGGGAAGCCTTTGGTAAAAAGATTCATCGTTTTCAAGGTATAGGATTCCAGCTATCCGAAATTGCTACGGAGATCGAAGCCGCAAAACATTTGGTTTATTATGCCAGTTACCTCAAAGATCAGGGTGAGAATGTGGTCAAAGCAGCAGCAATGGCCAAATTAAAAGCCTCCGAGATCGCCGTGCGAGCCACCAATTTTGCCGTTCAAGTTCATGGAGGTTATGGCTATATCAAAGAATTCCAGGTAGAACGCTTTTTTCGGGATGCAAAAGTCCTGACAATCGGTGAAGGTACCTCAGAAGTTCAAAAACTTGTAATTTTGAAGCAGCTCCTGAAAGGGTTATAATTAGTCCATGTTGCCCCAATCCAAAAAGGTCGTCAATGACGAGAAAAAATATCATCTCTGGCTAAGAATTAGTCAGGTTTCCCTGATCCTGTTACTCCTGGTGATTACTGCGCTCTTTTTTCCAAAGGGGAAGATGTTTCAGTTCAATTATGATGTGGATCAGATTACTACTGAAACTATCATTGCGCCCTTTGACTATGATATCTTAAAAACAGAGTCTGCCCTGGAGCAGGATCGACTGGTCCGTGAAAATGAGATTTTGCCAGTGTTTATCTGGGATAATACCAGTCGGGATCAAGTGAATAGTCGCTTGGATCAAATTCGGAAACAACTGGCTTTATGGTATCAGGCTGAAAAGGACATCACGCTGAAACGCAGCTATTGGGGAACAATTTCAGATAGCGCTGCTGCCGACTCCATGGTGAATCAGCTTCAGGAAGATTCATTGCATGTTCTGAATATCAAACATGAACTTCAAGATCGGGGCTTAAAAGATCTGGGGACACCCCGCTGGGACTTCTTTCTTGAGAAAGGTCCCTCAACTCGCCAGCTGGTTAATTCTGTAAAACAAGCCATTTTACCTCAGTATATGTTAGGTATTATTGGGGATTTACCACCAGGGGATGGACATCTTCGGATCAGTATGATCATGCGTGGCAAGGAGACCGACCGTAATCCTCATGATTTCCGTGATATGGATCAGGCCTGGGAGAGTGTCCAAAAAGTACTCAATACAAACTACTCAACTAGTGATCCGCGTCTCCTGCAATTGGCAGAGGATGTGGCCCACGCAGTGCTGGTTCCCAATCTGAATTATTCCTCTGAGCTAACAGAGAATCGCAAAGCAGAAGCTCAAAATCTGGTGCCAATTAGTGTGGGTAAGGTCTTCAAAAATGAACGAATTGTCGATGCCAATACGCGCGTAACGCCCCAGATCAAACAAAAATTAAATTCGCTTGAGAAGGAATATATCCGACGAGGCTATGGACAGTCTGCAGCTAATAAACTAACGACATTCATGGGTAAACTCCTGCTTTCAGCTTTTCTGTTGTTTTTCTTTTTTGCTTATTTGCAGACCTATCGTACTCAGATCTACAACGACATCAAGCTTATCGCTTTGGTGGGAATCATCTTTGTGCTTCACCTGGCTCTTGCTCATCTGATTGTCTATAAGTTGCAGTGGTCAGAATTCTTTGTTCCCATGAGTATTGCTGCCATGATCTTCACCGTGGTCTTTGATGGCCGGATCGCTTTTATCATTATGGTGACCCTGACGTTGATCACGGGCATCATTTTGAGCAACAACATGCCATTCATTGTTGCCAATCTGTTTGTCTCGTCTCTGGCAATCTATACAGTTCGTAGATTACGTTCACGTACTCAGATTCTTTGGAGTATCCTGGCTATTACATCGGGATATGTCGCGGTGATTGCCGTGTTTGAGATGATTCAGTTCAGCAGTTGGGAATCTGTCATGGAGCATATGCTTTTTGCTGCAGCAAATGGTTTCCTCTCACCCCTGATCACTTATGGGTTTTTAGTTCTTATCGAACGTGTATTTAAGATCACAACCAACCTGACCTTGCTTGAGTTGCTGGATTTCAATAATAAACTTTTAAGCAATCTGGCCATGAAAGCTCCCGGAACCTTCAAACATAGTATTGATGTTGGTAACCTTGCTGTTGCAGCAGCAGAAGCCGTTGGGGCTAACTCTTTGCTAGCCCGAGTTGGTGCCTATTACCATGACATTGGTAAGGCTGAAAAACCGGAATACTTTATCGAAAATCAATTGCGAGGCACTAACAAACATGAAAAACTCTCTCCCAGGTTAAGTGCCACCGTGATTGTTGCTCATGTAAAAGATGGAGTCAGAATGGCCAATGAATTTGGACTACCATCCATTGTGGCTGATTTTATCCCCATGCACCACGGTCGAACCCGGGTGGAATTCTTCTATCAACAAGCTTTAGAGCGAGCCAAAGAAAATAACTCTGAGATCAACGAAGCCGATTTTCGTTATCCTGGTCCCCGGCCCAATACCAAGGAAACCGGAATTCTGATGTTATCTGAGGCGATTGAAGCAGCATCTCGCTCTATCAAGAGTCCGAATCCTCAGCGTATTGAAGCACTCATGGATACGATTATTGAGAGTCGCATAAAAAGCGGCGAATTAACAAATTGTCCCTTAACCTTTCGGGATCTTGAGATCATTAAAGGTGCCATGATGCCGGTTCTCACTGGAAGTATGCATGAGCGGGTTGAATATCCGGGACAGCGAAAAAAACTTCACATAATGGATGATGAAGTCTAGGCTATATTTCATATATAACTTACTTTAGTTATTGATAATGCAGATTGAGATCATTGATCCCGACCCCCAGGCAGACATAAGTTTGTTCAAAGATTGCATCCAGCAGGTTCTTGCAGGTGAACAGAAAACTGCAGAATATGTAAACGTAGTGTTTATGGGACGGGATGAGCTGCGCAGACTCAAAAAAAAGTATTTTAACCTGGATGTATATACAGATGTTATCACTTTTAATTTGAACGATCCAGATGAGGTAATTGAGGGTGAGATTTACTTGTCGTATAATCAAATCACTCAAAATGCAGCTCAATATAAAACAGCTGCAGGGAACGAATTATATCGAGTGTTAATTCATGGCTGTTTACATTTATGCGCTTATGAGGATGACACTGCAGAACGTAAAGCACAAATGACTAGCTTGGAAGATCACTATTTGGCGAAGATCAGTTGGGGGAGCTGATGGATTACACACTCCTCTTTGAATCACCCTTACTGTATGAGCTGATAATCTTTGGCTTTTTACTGGTGGCGTCAGCTTTTTTCTCCAGTTCAGAAACAGCACTATTCAATCTTAAACGAAACGATGTTGAAAAACTTAAGCACGATCTGGCGCCCTCTTCACGTCTGATTGTCAGATTATTGGCCACGCCGAAACGTCTGTTGATTACAATTTTAACTGGAAATACGATTGTAAATGTAGCCCTGGCTTCTTTGGCTGCTCTCATTACAACCAGGATTGCCAGAGAAAGTGGTGCTAATCAGATTCTGGCACTGGCTATCGAAACCATCGTACTTACTGTCATTCTGGTCATTTTGGGCGAGATCACTCCAAAAGTTTTGGCTATGCGCTATTCCCTGGGTTATGCCTCCAGGATCGCCGGTATTATATCGTTTATCTTTAAGTTGTTTTCACCAATTGCCCAGGTTCTTTACAAAATGGTTGAAAAACTGGTGAATCTTATGGGAGTTCAACCGGAGGAGAATTTTACATCTGACGAAGAGATCAAAGCACTGGTTGAGTTGGGACAGGACCAGGGAGTTATAGGTGAAGATGAGAAAGAGATGATCCACTCGGTCATTGAGTTTGGTGATACTCAGTCCAAGGAGGTAATGATTCCTCGACCAGATGTGGTGATGTTTCACACAGAAATGACCCGCACAGACGTTCTGTCCATTATCCGGGAGTCTGGATTTTCCAAATACCCATTGTACCGGGATCAGATCGATCAGATCAAGGGGATTGTCTTCATCAAAGATATCCTGCCCTACCTCCACAGTGGCTCGCATCGCATTAATCTCCAACGCTTGGCACGACCTGCCATGTTTGTTCCTGAGCATCAGCCAATTGATGAGTTATTACGTGAGATGCAGAGCCAAAAACAAAAACTCGCCATTGTCGTTGATGAATATGGCGGTTTTTCTGGAATGGTAGCGGTGGAGGATATTATCGAAGAAGTTTTGGGTGATCTGAAAGATGAGATTGATGACTCCCAGGAAGAATCTGAAATAGTTGAAATAGAACCAGGCGTTTTCATGATCGAAGCAGCTACGCAGTTGGATGATGTTGCTGAATTATTAAATGTAGAATTTCCTAAAGAGCGCGATTATGACTCAGTAGGAGGATTGATTTACTTTAGCCTGGGCACAATTCCTGAAAAGGGGGAGAGTGTCCAATATGATAACTTTACTTTTAAAGTTGTCTCCGTAGAAAAGAATCGAATTGAAAAAGTAAAAGTAAGTAAAAGTGAATCAAAATAAATGACTAATAGATCTCAATCTACAGTTGGACAGGAAATTAATCGTCTGCAGGAAATAGTTACACAATTACGAGCACCTGATGGGTGTCCCTGGGACCAGGAACAGACACCTGAAAGTTTAACTTCTTACCTGATTGAAGAAGCTTATGAGGTGGTAGAGGCTATTGAGGATGGGACCGCTTCAGAGTTAAAATCTGAGCTGGGTGATTTGTTGTTGCATATCGTCATGCAGGCCCACATTGCTGAGGAGCAGGACAAATTCAAACTCCAGGATGCGATTGCCTCCATCAATGAAAAACTCATTCGCCGCCATCCCCATGTCTTTGGTGAGGATAATTCATCAGAGAAACGGTTAGAAGATGCCGTTGTTAACTGGGAGAAGGTTAAAAAAAGTGAGGGGCGTAAGAGTTGGATTGATGGGGTACCCAAAAATCTGCCTGGTTTAATTAGAGCGCAACGCGTTCAAGAGAAAGCCTCTAATGTTGGCTTTGATTGGAGTGATGTTACACCAGCTCTGGAAAAGTTTCATGAAGAGATTGATGAGCTGGTTGTAGAATGGGAGCAGGGGGATATCCAACGGTCTCGTGAGGAATTTGGTGATGTTTTGTTTAGTCTGGTGAATGTCGCCCGTCTAATGAAGATCGATAGTGAAACAGCCATGCGCCAGGCCATCGATAAGTTTGATGCCAGATTTCGTGCTTTAGAAGCTGTGTTTGCAAATGAAGAACGAGATATCGAGGCTGCCTCGCTTGAAGAGATGGATGAAGTCTGGGACCGCATAAAACATAAAGTTGCTTTCCGTAAATAATCACGCTAGACCACAGATTTAATTCCTACAACTGGTATACACCATTTGAATTTCAAAATTGCAATACAGACCAAATATTAAGTGAGTCAGAAGGCGAACAAAGTCCCCTCCTGGGAGGGGTCGGGGGTGGGTCCGTTAACCGCATGTTGGAAGTATATTTAGTATAATTGATATAATAAATATAAACTGTAGTTTAATGAATATCCTTATAGCAGAAGTTGGAAATCTTTAACTAATAAAGTTCTTGTTATTAGCAATATAAACTATAGTTTTATCAAGATTTATTTATCATTCAATATACAGGAGGTGATTTGATGGCTGACAAAGCAGCTAAGGGAAACCAGGGAAAACGATATACTGCAGACGAAAAAGCAGAGATCATTCAATTTATTGCTGATTATAATGCTGAGAATAAACGGGGTGGTATGAAATCCGCCAGTGAAAAATTCGGTGTTTCAGTTGTAACTCTGAGTAACTGGTCCAAGAAGACTAAAGGTCCTAAGAAAAGAAAAACCAGAGCAAAAGTAAAGAAAGCAGACGCCAAGAAGATTGTTAAAACTGTTGCCGCTCCAGTAAAAAACACTGTTGAGGGTGCAGATGCTGTGCTTTTACGTCTTCAAGCAATTCGGGCTGAGATTGTCGTTCTGGAACAGGAGTATGACACACTCAAAAAACAACTTTAACGAGTTTGATAGATAGCGGTATTAAGCTATCATTGTTTGAAAAGGGTGAGCTTAGTCTCACCCTTTTCTTGTTAGGCCAATTGTGTCGGCTTCGCAAAAAGTATATGATAGAACATGAATATCACCCTAACATCAATAAATATAGTAATTTACGTGAACATGGGCTATGTTCATAATTATCAACACT
>JAOZSM010000239.1 GCA_029939675.1 Fidelibacterota bacterium | reverse complement strand
CTGCTATGCACTTAAGGATGATTGTAACCATTTCAATGGTTTCCTATATTTTTGGCAACAGCAACTTTATGGACAGACACTAATTGGACCGCAATATAGTCTGGTCAGGGGAACACCAAAACGTTTAGAACTCTCTTCTTGATTAGATTCCAGAAAAATATCATTTTGAGCCATGTCTAATAAGCTGATAACTATTCAATTGCCCAACCCGGCCAATTTTGAGCAGGAAACCCTGCGCTTTCTACAGGAATTTCAGTTTAATGGTCCTAAACCCTCACTGGATCATATCACTGCAGTATCGCGTTACTTTAGTCGACTCCCCTATGAGAATATCAGCAAAATTATTAAACGTGGACAAGCCTCTGGCACGTCAACTTTTCGACTTCCTGATGAGCTTACAGAGGATCATTATGCCTGGCAACTGGGTGGGACCTGTTTTTCATTAACCTTTTTCCTGACAGGAATCTACACGATTTTGGGATATGAGGCCCAACCCCTGATCTGTGACTTAAATTGGGGGAAAAACAATCACTCAGCAGTCAGGATCATCTCTAACCAACAACAATATTTAGTGGACCCCGGCTATCTGATATTCACACCTCTGCCCCTGAGCAGAGAAACCGTTCGAGCCAGACTTTCGGCTGAAACGGGCTTGGAATTGCGGTATCTGCCAGTGACAGAGAGCTACGCACTTTACACGTATCGCAAGGGTCAATTCACTCGGCGGTATCAATTCTTAGACAGGGCTGTTCCATATACTGAATTTGCCCAGCATTGGCAGGCTTCTTTCGAATTACCGGGTATGGATGATCTAATCCTAACCCGGGTTGATGGCTATGAAATGACCTTTATTCAAGGGGATTTTGTCAAGATTACCAGCCCAGATCAAATTGAAAGATTTAGAGCGGTGAACCGGGCTGAGCAGCTTATTAGAGACCGCTTTGGAATTCCCCTGGAAAAAGTCGAAGAAGCCCGCCATCTTCTACAAATAAGAGGAAAAGAATGAAAACTGAAGTACCTCAAAACGTTAAATATTTCATTGGCGCCCTGTTCTCTGATAGGAAACTACTGGAACAGGCCCTGCTTCTTTGTACTACTAAAATCGGCAAGATCGATGAGCACAGTGAAGCATTCCCTTTCAAGGATACCGACTATTACAACTCAGAAATGGGCACACCTATTTATCGTTTGTTCTTCAGTTTTGAGTCACTGATGAGCCCTGGAGAATTAGCCAAACTCAAGATTCTTTGTAACGAAATTGAAGGTCAACTTTTGCAAGATGGTTCCCGTAAAGTAAATTTGGATATTGGCTATTTGGATTTTCACAAAATGATCCTGGCCTCAGCCAAATACAACGGTCAGAAAATCTATCTGGACCTGGGAATTTACGCCGACCCGACTCTTATTTTTGAAAAGGGCAAATTTCATCCAACAGAAAACACTTTTCCTGATTTTAAATCAGGTCAATATGATGAGGTTTTTCTGGGGTTTCGGAACACCTATAAGGCCCAACTCAAAGCTTAATCAATGAATAAAGTATCTGGTTTTTAACCAAGCGTTGAACCCCCTCCGCCCTACGGGCACCTCCCCGGGGGGAGGACTAGAAATACCATCAATTGAATTTTTACGTAGGAAATATCATTGATGGGAATAATTACATTACCCCAATGACTCTGTTACCTTCTGCAATTCAGTAGCTCTGGTATAGAACTCTTCCAGCTCCATTTCCTTGATATAGACCAGTCCTTTGGCAGCCCGAATACGGGGATGTTCATTACCGTACCAAAAATCCCGACCCAGGACCCGCTTCATATCCTGATGCTGTTGCACCTGGATAGCCTGGGCTAATTCCGAGAACGGACCATTATATTCAAAACTTGGAAAAGGAGCATCTACCTGTGACTGAAAACAGTGTCGGAAAGTTTCCCGCATAATTGCCATGGAATTCAGCGATACCGGAACAAAAATATTGGCATCTGTAGGCTGAAATTTGAACCAGACATTGCGATAACCCCAAACACGCAAAGGAGCTTTTGGATATTTCTCTTTGTAAAGACGGATGGCTTCTGCAACAGCCTGGAGCACTTTGTAGTGGGTATCCGGACCACTGGCTTCCGGATCCAGTGCCAGAGTAACCACGGTGGGCTTAATGCGCTCCATGTACTCCAAAATTGGCTGTACATCACGATCTATGGTAGGATCCTCAGTAAAAATGTCGCCCTTGTAAAAACCCAAACGCAGGTGATGAACATTCTTGATAGGAGTTCCATAATGAGCCCAGACCAGGTCGGCTTCCCACTCGCGGATACGGCCCTTAAATTCCTGCATCAACGGATCGTCTTTTTGCCCGGGAAAGCGGGTATCCAGATAATCAATCAATTCCTGCATCTTATCTGGCAAAGAATCCAGATCATAGTCGGGGAAAAGTATCAGCAGATTTCGGATCAAACGTCTTGACGAACCTTTATACTTATGGGTTCGACTGTGGTTAGCCACACCATCCAGATAAGTATAAATATCCCGTTGAGCGCCCATCTCATTGGCAGCATCAAAATAGTCTTCCGTTTTGAGCCGTAAATATTGATTGGTCTGCATGTACTCCAGGGCATGTTGGATTTGATCTTTGACAAATTCATTGGTCACAGCATTAAAACCACTGGTCATATAGGCAAAATGATGCTGATTACGGGGAGTCCTTACCAGATGAACAATGTGGGCCAGATAACCCAACATAATATCATCATGGTGCGGTGCAGTGTGGAAAAAGACTTCATCTTGGACCCTGGCCAATCCATGATCCAGCTTTGCTACAAGACTATCAAAAATACGCTGTTTGATTTCCGGCAAAGTGTTTTTACTGCGAGTTAAGGCTGCTGCTGTAACACCATTTCCAATTACCTGTTTCTCAGTAATTTCCTGAATTGGCGTCCGGGTTTGCATAGATAGGGTCAGCATATGCTGGTCTACCAGATCATTTGAGAGCTTTGCTGTAGAGCTAACCTGATGTTCCTGGCGACGCTCCAGAAAAACCGCAGCACCAGAGGTAATATAAAAACGGGCATTGGGCATTGTATGCAAGGCACCGGCTGGATGAATATTAGCAGGGTCTTCCTGAACAGCTGCAGCTACGATACCTGCTTTTGCTTCACCAGCAGCAAAAATAAGACTGGTTGCCTCTGGATTATAGGTGATAGTTTGCAACCCGATAGTGATGACCAATCGTTTCTGGGAAACTTCAATTCCACCCAGGTCAGAAGCTGCTGCGGCCTGAGTTTCAAAATTAGTGGGAGTTAGTCGGGTAGTTGAAAAATAGTCAGAGCCCCGCACATTGAAAGCAATGTGTCCATCAGGACCAATCCCTCCCAGAAAGAATCCAATCCCACCCTTTTCACGAATACGACATTCATAGTTGGTGCAAAATTCATCTACTCGCTCAATGGCTTCCTTCTGCAGGCGACCCTGAGTTGTCTTGGGTTGGCTAAAGCGCAGACCCAGATCAACGACCATGTCCGGAAACACCTCCTGAAAGGTTCGGCCCCGAGGAAAATTAATGGTTGTTGCATCGATCAATTGGGCACGATCCGCACTAACACCAAAACCCTGGATGTAATACTTCATCACATAGTCATAAAAACTGTTATGCTGAGTAGGTGCAATGGGGAAAAATTCGTCAATTTGAACAAATTGTAAATTATGGAGACTGGGCTTATTCGAATGTTGAATGCCAACCCGCTCTAGCAACGCTTGGGTTTGCTGCTGTTCCCAGCTTGCAAGATAGTGTTCTACATAACGAATGAAGTATTCAGGTGTTTTTCCAGTAGGCAAGGAAATGACTCCCTCGGGATTACTCTGGACCCACTCTAAAAATCTCAGGGCTGTAAGTTGCCCCAGGAGGGGAAAATTGTTGACTTGAACAACTGGGATTTTTTCATCTGGAGCATAGCGAAAATCCTGCTTTGAACGGTTAAGGAAGTAACTTTCGACTGGACTGGGCGGATTAAAGATATTTTTTTTCATCATGGCGCAATTATGATAAGCAATGGATCGATTTCCAATCAATTTTTGCAAGAATAATTTTTTATAACCTGAATAATATCAATAAGAGACTCTTGAGGTTTGTTAACAACATTAACAAACCTCATCATTTCACAACTCTCAAAATGAAAGCCAATCAGAAAATTGTAATCCCCTTATTTCTCGACTATGTTAAACGATATGTTGAAAAGTAATAATACTGCCATTATCGTAGCGGCTGGAAGTGGCAGTCGGCTCGGATCTGAAAAACCAAAACAATTCCTGCTTTTAGCTGGTCGTGAAATACTTAGTTATTCTGTCCAGACTTTTCTGGATCATCCCAAAGTAGACCAGGTTATCATTGTGACAGCTGCAGCCTTTCTGGACCATGTTGCTGGTCATTACCCTGATTGCCACGTGGTAGTAGGTGGTCCCAATCGTCAGGATTCAGTCTTTAATGGACTCAATGCCTGTTCGTCAGATACGGAAATTGTTCTGATCCATGATGCAGCC
>JAOZSM010000044.1 GCA_029939675.1 Fidelibacterota bacterium | reverse complement strand
TACATGATGCAGGTACTTTAAGGACAGGCTCTCATCAGTTAAGGGTGATATCATCCGTGATTTTAGGATCTACTTGCTTGAACAGTTCAATAGTCTCGATTTGATCATCGATGTACCAAAGAATTTTATTTGTTCGTTCCCGAATAGAGTCCATGGCCAATAACTTATAGTGCTCCTCGTTCTTCAGGGGCAGGGTCCGGGCAACTAGATTTAATAGGCTGGTGAAAGGCTCTTCACTGTGTACGATGGGGCTAAAATCATGATTCTCAGGAGCATGCTCCACCAAATAGTTCAGCCGCAGTAACAGATCTTCGCGTTCATTCTTAAAATCTTCTGCATGATCGTGTTCGGGCAGTTCGTGCAATCCAGCAACGCGATACGGATTATCCTTGATCAATTGACCAAATCCTACCCGATATAGCCCTTCAAGCACAATATTGTAACTGCCGTTCTCCAACTTTTCATAAGACTGAACCTGTCCCAGACAGCCCACTGGATAAATTTCCGGAGTCCCGTAATATTCTGCTTCAAAACCTGGCATCAAGGTACCCGTGGCAAGCAATCCATCTCCTTCAAGCACACTCCTAATCATTTCCAAATAGCGAGGTTCAAAAATATGATAGCTGGCTGTGATCTCCGGGAACAGATTGACCGTGGGTAACGGAAATACAGGTGCGAATATTGGCTTAGTTTTCTTCTTCATACTATTATCTATTTTGAGAATAATCCTCTCATCTTCGCCACAAACACACGAAAAGGCACTAGAACCAGAGTTTTTTCGTGGCTTTGTGCCTTTGTGACAAAAAGGAAAATACCAGATTTAAGCATTTTAGTGAATCCCAGGAGGTGCTAAGAATTTTAATACCTCTAATTGAGCATCACTTTCATTGATAATACCAGAACTTACACCTGTTTCAACCAATACTGTTGTATTCCGAGTTAATACCAAAACCTCATCCCCTACTTCAAATACTCCCTCACCATGTAGCACGAAGTATATGATATCTGATAAAGGTTCCACTACTGGAGATAGGTACTGATGAGGATTCAGTGACAAAACGTCCATTTGGAGTTGATCGCTTTTAAAAATAGCATTGATTTTCGCGGTGTCTTCTGAGTAGTGAGCCACCTGTTTTAAATACTTTACATTACTTTCCATCAACCATCTCCAAAACTTTATTTACTAATTTTTCAATTCCTTCAGCTGCTTCGCTGATCCGGACGTTCAACATATAGGCCGGTGTGGAGACGATCTTACGTTCTTCATCCACCACAAAATCTGCTACAGGACAACTAACATGGATACCCCCCATTTCAGTGATAGCTGAAGCGGTATCGGGATCTGATCCAATGGTCAGCTTTGCATCAGCGCCATAAATATGGGGAATCATTGCTGGAGCAATACAGACATAACCCATAGGTTTTCCAGCCGCTGCAAAGGTCCGGGCAAATTGCAATACATCCTGCTGGACAGTGCTCTCAGCCCCTTTAACAGCAAAATTTGAAAGATTTTTTGCAGCACCATACCCTCCGGGAAAAATGACTGCATCAAATTCATTGGGATTAGCTTCAGCTATATCAATAATTTGAGTCCTGGCGATTCGAGCGGCTTCCACCAGCACATTTCGTTGCTCACCTTCACTCACCTCACCAGTTAGGTGATTGACTACATGCATCTGTTCCATATCCGGCGCCAAACACTGATAATCAGCGCCAGCCTTATCCAGAGCCAGCATGGTAATCACGCTTTCCTGAATTTCTGCTCCATCTAAAAATCCCGAACCTGACAAAATCACTGCTACTTTAGTCATCATACTCCCCTTAATTACCATTGATAAGATGATGTATCAAAATCATCCATACTCGATTCATCAGCCTGAGTTTGCACCCATATTTCCTGACCTCTTATCTCCAGTGGATAAGACTCCAAACAGGTCCAGCTCGGCTTTATCCCCTTTCCAGTAGAAATCTTGTATTTCCATCCATGGAGAGGACAGCTTATAATATCGCCCGAGATATCACAAAGCTCAAGCTTGAAGGCGTTGTGTTTGCAGACCCCCGACCGTGCTACAAATCCGTCAGGTGTATTAAAAATAGTAATTTCAACACCGTCCAGATTCACATTTTTGGCTGCCCCTCTAGAAATTTCTGATCGAGAGCAGGCCAACCTATATTCAAGTCCCGGCATGGGGTTCCCATTCTCCACGAGCCAGTTTTTCAGCCCAAAATAGACCCACCATGGTCTTGGCATCAGTGATCTTACCCCGCCTCAGCATGTCCATAGCCCCCTTCAAGGGTATCTCGATAATCTCCAGGAATTCATCCTGGTCACGATCAATACCTTTCATTACCAAGTCATGGGCGGCATAAATGGCCATTTTCTCATCGGCATACCCGATGGCTGGGTACAAGTGGCTGATAAAGGTCCAATTGGCAGCTTCATAACCGGTTTCTTCTAGCAGTTCCCGTTTTCCAGTAGTCAGATAATCCTCGCCCGGGTCTGTTTTACCTGCTGGCAATTCATAAAACACCTGGTTGGGATAATAGCGATACTGACGTTCCATAATCAGGATATCATCCCTTAGAAACGGAATCACAACTACAGCACCTGGATGAAGGATGCCTTCTCTGATGCTGGTTTTTCCATTCGGCAGGCGCACTTCGTCACGAGTGACATGGAGCAGCTTCCCTTGAAATATGTTTTCAGAAGATATTTTTGTTTCACGTAATTCATTTGTTTTCATAAGCGTAAATCATAGACCAGGAGTAGGTGAAATGCAAGAGAGATGGTGATTGAAATTAGATCATCCAGGCGGTGATTCAATCACTGCCTGGTTAATCAATAAATTCTTTGTCGGAATAATCATAATTCAAGCGAGGTGATAGCCACCGACCCGAAAACACCATACCCATTGGTCACTGTTGAGCCGTCAGCATGATAGGTATTGGGCAGAAAGGAGATAGCACTATTACTATAACTTGTGAGATACTGATCATTTGCCGAAATAAGGATGAATTCAGGTAGGCCATATTCTGTTTGTAATTCGAAAATAACAGCCTGATTCAGACTGCCTGAACTAGTGATTTTTTGCTCAATGATCGACTTTTCACAAATCAAATAGATCTGATACTCATACGTATTTAGCGTACTTACGAGTTGAAAAGAAACCGAGGACTGATCAGCAATAAGCGAGTTCTCTACTATTTCTGGTGATTCAGGAATTAGGGTGGTCGCCGTCAATGTTGGAAAGCCTGGTGCACTAATTTCAAGATCATACTGATGCCCAGGGATGGGAGCAAATGTAGAATCCCGATAAATGCCAAATTCCAGGGAATCCTGCGTATGAGAAAACAGATATTCAATATTTGTGGATTGATCAATCACACGCACCAAGGCATCATTAACAATATAATCTACATCAAAGGCATAGATCTCTTCGGTAGTCAAGGCCCGTCCAATGTGAAATTGAGATGAGCCCCTGACATTATCCGCTCTTAATACACCCAGAATATTTAAACCTGGTACAAACTCTGTATCAATAATATTACCAGGCATGGGTCCCGGTTCATGGGGCAAATCACAGGTAAGCAAGGTACCTAACAGGACCAAAACCAGAATTTTCAAGGATAAATTCATCATCACTCCTAAAACTGCAGACTGTAGCCAGCTGAGATTGAGGGTAAAAACTCCATGTCTAACCCATAGTAACCATACTCAGGTAAATAAAAGTAATAGATTGGATTTCGGTGCAGGAAGAGAATATTCCTGATAGTCATCGTAAAATACGCTTCTACCCCACCTAAATATTCGGCCAGATAAAAACCAAATCCTGATCTCAGTTTTTTCTTCCAGCCAACATCCCAGGTCATACGTGAAGGATAGCGAACATTATTTCGCTCTGGAGTAATATTTGTAGCAAATGCGCCAAAGCTATTAGCAAGAGGATCATACGTATAATGCATCCGCATGCCTGTTTCCCAGGTCCTGGGATACCCTGATGTAATTTGCATTGTTGAACTGGCAATAATATCCGGGGTCAATTTATACATTAATAGGGACTTGAAATTGTGGGGTTGGTCGCCATCAAACAGACCACGGGCACCATTTAATATGGAGGGGTAACGGCGAAACCCTTTGGAATAATTATAGCCGATCCAACCGGAGAGACGTCCAATTTCACCCCTGATCAAAGCTTCAAATCCATAGGCTTCACCAGAGCCACTTTCTATGACAGCCACCTGACTATTAGCTGCCAGTGTGTATTCATAAGTAGTTCTATATAACTGTTGCAAGTCTTTATAGTAAACACTGAGTGAGTATTCCAACTTCCGGGATAGCCGACCCTCAAGACCAAGAATATAATGAACAGAACTAATGGGATCCTGGCCTTTTAGTGATTGATAATAATCCAGGAATTGAACAAACTCATCATTCTTGGAATCCATTGAAGTGAGATATTGGTAATAATGTCCATAGGCAGCTTTCACTGTATTCTGTCCAATTTGAAGACTCAGGGATGTCCGCGGTTCCAGATTCCATTCGCCTTGTGCACTTGACCTGGATTGTCTCAGGCCCATTTTTACTAACAGAGGTCCCATTTCAATCTTATCCTGGAAGAAGAGAGCTTGAAACTGCGTACCATATTTGTCCGGATCGGGATCCGTACCAAATCGTCCAACTTCATTACCAAAATTCAGGTCATTGATCTCAAAACCAAATTTTAAGGTCTGATTCCAGAAGATATACCAGGCTAGATTTGCTTTTACAGTATTGTCGGTTATTGAATTCTCAAAATGGGACTTATAGTTCAATTCAACATCCATGCTCGAGCTGGTATCCTCAATGGCATAGCTGAAATACGTCAGGTTATCAACAACTGAACCGGAGTGGTAGACGTGGCTTTCGAATAATAGATTGGGGCGCAGGACTGTATTCAGCTTGAAACCAATTGCCCGGTTTGTCGTGTTTGTAAGAAAACCCTCTTCAAAATTTTCGAATAGACTATCTGGAAAAAAGAGCATTAAATTGCTTACTTGATAATCCATATAGTCTCGTGCAATGAAGCCTGAAAATCGTAGACGAGTCTTACCCAGAGCTACCTGATAAGCCCCATTAAAATCCAACATCACATTGGGTGAACCCATCATCACTCTGAGCATTAGATCGCTGAGCAAGCGACCTGATAACATGGCTGTCCCATTGTTGGCACCAGGAAATTCAATGGCTCCAGATATTCCCGATATGGAAGGTCTAAACTCACCATGTACCTCGGATTGGTGACCTTCTCGGGTAGAAATATTCAATATTGAGGCATTCCGACCACCATACTCAGCATCAAAACCGCCCACCAGCATCTCCACATTCTTGATAGCAAACGGATTGAATATGGCATTGCCACCCATGAAATGGTGCGGGTTGTAGATGGTCATTCCATCCAGCTGAACTAAATTTTCCCCGGCATCGCTTCCCCGCACATGGTATTGCGGTGACATGGGATCTGAAATAGTCACACTAGGTGAGAATTTAACCAGTTTGAAAACATCTTTACTGAGTTGGGGAATCTCGGTTAAGACAATGGGATCCACTTGAAAACTGGAAATATCCAGATCCTTATTGATGATACTTGAACGCTGACCAACAATTTCTACTGCTTCAGTATTGATAGCCTGGGGACGAAGGACCACTCTTGAGATAAAATGCTGCTCATTCCCCAGCCTTACGTTATAAACCGTGTCCACATAAGCAATGTGGGAAAATGTGAGTTGTACTGCAGGATTGCGGATGTCTCTGATAATAAAAAATCCATCCAGATCAGTGGCACTCCCTTTCCCGATCTCCCGGATAAAAACGTTTACTCCAATGATACTTTCCCCACTTTGGCTGTCAAAAACATAGCCGGAAATGGTACTGCCGAACAGGGTTGATATCATCAACAATGAGGTGAGGAGTATTTTTAATATCATGGTAATAATATCCCCAGATTCAGAACCAGTCCTGTCTCAAATTGATCAATGACGTCTGGTAGAATATTAACACCTTGATAGAGACCAATACCACCAAAAAGCCCTTTATGATAGACTGGCCGGTATTCCAGGCTGGCCATACTTGAAAGATTCACATAAAAAAGATTCCAGAAATCCAACGAAGAATAATGACTGCGTTCAAAATTATTAAACCCAAAACGGTAGGTTCCTGAGGATTTTGCAATCCAATTTGAAGACAACCGCCAAAACCATATCTGATCTTTACCACCTATGGCGATTGATTCATGGTCACTGGCTTTACGATAGAATATCCCAGGTGAACCCCGTACCCACTTACTTTTCTGGTCAGCGGGAAAATCAAGGGTTAGGTGTGCATTCACACCGAAACCATCTTTAAAAATGATAAAATCGTTCCAGATCATCATTTGACGCCGATATAGATGGGGGTAAAACTCCAGATTGAAATCACTTGAGCTTAGGGCTGTAGATTGGGCAGTTATCAGGTTTCGGATAACCTGACCCAAATATTCGTCTTCTGCCTGCTTTTTCTTTTTCTTGAGCCTAATCTCCCATATCCAGTCACTTACAGGATTTCCAGTAGTATCATGAAAGGTCGTATAGGCATTCAGGCACAGCCCCTTACTAAAAAATGGTTTTCTATCAGTCCAGAGAATCAGATCGGTTATATGCAAAGTGCCAGCCATCTGCAGGGAATCACTGGCAAATTGTGTTTGAAACAGGGTCGCCAGTGATTGGTTCAACTCCAAATATTGATCGACCGGGATGTACTTCCATTTTTTTATTTGTTTGATTCCAACTGTAGATTCACCCAGTTTTCTACTATCAATGACCTGAATGCTAACTGGTTGATTGCTCATTGTGGAATCAAAAGGAACAACAATACTTAAGGTATCAGAGATAAATGCTTCCAGGGGAGGTAGTTTGGGTACTTGACCTGTTAAGCACCGTGGTGTTACAAGAATAATGACTATGAACAGTGCTGCTAAACTTGACGGCATCGCAAAAGCTGCCCCTCGCAGAGTTCGCAGAGTTCGCAGAGACGCAAAGTGTTGATATTTAAGAATATACGTAATAATCAACTAAATACTTATTATTGCAACAGTTAGGGCAGTATTCATGACTTATCATATACTTTCTGTGGTTTCGTCAAACTTGTAATAAGACAATTCGTTATTAATATTTTTCATTGGGAAATGCCGGATTCCTTGATCTTGTTTTAAGTACACTTAATTTATATACTCGCTAATGGTAACTAAACCTAATAGCGCTAGCCGGTCAGATAAATCGCTATCCAGCAATATACGCAGGTAGACGATGTGTGTTTTTATGATATCCTTCCAATAATCACACATTTTCTCCCACTGTATTGACCAATAGTTCAGTGTCATCTGACATAATGCCCTTGATCAAGGGATCAACTGCTAATTTTTTCATTCTGTTCGCATCGTTGACCACCCAGATGTGCATGGGAATATTTTTCATTCTACTCCAAAACCTGATGCTTCGAGTTACATTTTCATAGGCAGGATGAAAAAAATCCGGGTGAGCAAAGTGGATACCTATAAAATGTCGAATACAAAACAGGCCTGATTTGTACCAGATAAATGCCGTAAAAATTGAAGGGTCTATGCGTTTTACCCGCCAGATATTTAGCGGACTGAAGGAGGATAGAATCACTCGATCATTCAGCTTATTATCATAAATGAATTGAATAAGTGCCAGCTCAGCCTGTCTGGAGGATATTTCATAATTTTTTATCTCAAAATTCAGTACTATACTACTGGGCAATGCATCCACAACTGCTTGCAAGCTTGGGATTTGCTCAGTTCGACCTGACCATAAGTGAGCCGCATTGAGGGACTGTAATTGAGCTAATGTTTGATCCATTACACGACCCGAACCGTTGGTGGTTCGCTCTAAGGTGTCATCATGAAAAACTATGAGATGTCCATCTTTGGTCAGGTACACATCCAATTCAATGGCATTACAACCGTCAACGATTGCCTGCTTGAATGCTGGAATCGTATTCTCTGGTTCTTTTTGGGGTGATCCACGATGTCCGAACAGAAGCAAGGGGTGATTTTGGTACAGAATAGCTGCATCCAGAGGTTTCCAATTTAAAAAATGGTAGAGAAAAATCAGGAGCAGAAGTACGAGAGTGAGGAGCAATTCAAACATGAGTTTAAACTACTATGGAAAAATTACATCACAAGGCCTGGGAATGGGCGAAATTAGAATTCATCCAGGGTTTCAATCTTAATGCTTCACATGACAACCAGGCGGGGATTCAAATCCCCGCCTGGATAAAATTGGATTTTGATATTTACCTAGGGTATCATCATCAAATGCTTGTATCCAGAGTTCTTGATGGTTTCTTCGTCGATGGGCATCACCCGATACTTGCCAGTATTGTATAACTCAGCCTGATCCGCATAATGAGGGGAACGTGGGTTGCCTGATTGGCCGGTTGGCAGCACACTTAAACCACCCTTCTGGAAATTGGAGAAATCATAGATATGCCGAACCGATGGCCCCAGAACAATATCAAAGGGATCATTCATCCGATATTCCATGTTATTAACGGTAGTTCCCGACCCTGCTGCTGGAAATGGTCCCACATTTAAATTCAATAATTGGTCCAGGATCTTTACCTTGGCCATGGGATGTTTATGGGTCAAGCTATGCAGCTCAGACCACTTCCAGGTCGCATGATCTTCTCCGAAAAATGCTTCAAGATCAGCCACAGCTTCTTTTAATGAACGCTCCAAAATCATTTCAGGTGTCTCGGTGATATCTGGAGTTGCCACATCATCAAACCAGGTTGATTCAGGAATATGTTCCAACAGAAAGATTGCATTACGAATACTTATGCTGGCATTTTTGAAAAAACCATCTTTGAAAGCCGGACCTATCTGATCCATCTCATCTCCGTATAAATTATACGCAAATTTTACCCAGAGCGTATTAAATACGGCTGCCGCAACCGACTCTTTGCCCATGACATAGTCCCAATCATTCAGGCTGTCATAGGCTGCCTTCATCCCGGGATCGCTAAGATCAGCTGTTTTGAGTAGATCAATAAATATCGGTGTTAGATCACGGGCATGATCTGACAAAAAATCATTCTGAAGATGCTGCATATCCTCCAGGTCGAATTTTTTACCTGGAACGTTCAAGAACTCATTGATGCGGGCTGCTCGAGCCGGTGGTTCCCAATAGGCGCTGATGTAATAGGGGAATTCATCACCAATGGTCTTATTGTTGGCCGTCGCGATAAATCCCTGGTCAGGATTATACAGGAAGGGCATTTCCTCAAACGGAACAAAGCCCTGCCAATCCCATTGCGGGTCATCTCCAGGCAGAGGGACTAAACCGGTACCCGGTGCTCGTAAGGGCAAAGCAACTGCTGGTCGCCAGCCAATATTGCCCTCTAAATCGGCGTAGATCATATTTTGACCGGGAATCCAGAATTTCTCAACTGCTGCAGAGAACTCATCCCAATTGGTTGCCAGATTTAAACCGAGAAAGGCTTCGACTTCATTTGTCATATAGTTCCCCACCCAGGACATGGCAACCGGAGGCGATTCATTCTGCTTTAACACTTTGTGGACATCATTGATAATTTGACCGTGATGGGTTTCTCTCACCTGGAATTGCACAGGTTCAGCACCCTTCACTTGAATGACTTCCTCGTGAATGGTCATATCCAGCCATGCTCCATCATGAAAATATTGATCGGGGTGTTCCGCGTCTGTTACCTCAACATAAAAATCAGTATCATCAACCATTACATTGGTAAAACCCCAGGCATAGGACTGGTTTTGTCCTAAAATTACCAGAGGAACTCCTGCGAAAGTCACCCCGGAGACATCGAAACGTCCACCTACCAGATGCATTTCATACCAGACAGCCGGCTGAGAAAACCCAAGGTGTGGATCATTGCACAGCAGCGGTTTTCCACTCTTGGTCAGCTCCCCACTGAGCACCCAGCTGTTACTGCCAATATGAGAGCCAAAGGCTCCTGTAATCTCCCTGATCCGCTGGTCACTCTTGAATATAGATTCAGCTACTGTACTGAAATTCTTCGGTATCCGGGGGACGATATAGGGTTTGGTATCTGGATATACGGGGTAAAGCTCACGGGCTTTTTCATCGCCCAGCTTATCCAAAACACCACCAAAAATTACTTCCGGCATCCAAGCCAGACATAGATCATGTCCCATTAGGCGAGCATAACCGACAATGTGTTCAAGTGTCCAGCGAATTGGTTTATGACCGGCGATCTTAAACTCCACTGGAAGATCATCGGCATGGTCATCAATGTAGGCATTGATACCTTCCACGCTGCGTCCAATAAGCAGATTGGTTTCAGGTAACATCGTTGCTACTATTTTTTTAGCAATGCGATGAAAACCCCAAACCCGTAAATATTTATCATCCTCTATGAGATCAGGACCAAAGGCTTCTGCCAACCGGCCCTCAACTGCCCGGGCAACAATATCCATCTTGTAAAGACGCTCAGAGGCCTGTAGATAGCCGGTAGCGAAGAACAGATCTTCCTCATTTTCCGCGTAGACGTGTGGCACTCCATATTCATCCGTATAAACGTTAACAGGTGCCGAGAGTTGGGGCATATTCAGTTGACCCTCATGAACAGCCAAAGGGCCCTTCAGGTAGAAGTACTTTAGCCAACCAACTACTACAATAATCAATACGATAATGACCACTAGAGCCACCCACAGCTTTTTCATTGCCCGATCTCCTGTTTTTATTATGCTCAAAATGTAGTTCTGAATTATGAGTTGTCCATGATTAAAGGAGAAGTTATTGTGATGAGAGTAAATTTGCCCATAATTGAAATCATAAGTTTTCAACATCAGCACTCCCTCTTCATTATCGTTCCATGAAATATCATAGTATAGCTTTGATATTTCATGGTAAGACTTCTTAATCAGAGCAAACTATCATTGCACTATCGTGAAAGGGTTCCTCGTTTATATTGACTACATGTCATCCCTCATTAATAAAATTAAGCTGCTGCTCAAAGATATCCATTCAACTCTGGCCCACATAAAAAAAGAACCTGTCCTGGCCGCACATGAGATCCGCAAACGCACAAAATATATTCGAGCACTTCTGGCGATTAATCCTGAATTAACTGTTGATCTTAAAACTCTTATGAGGAGTATTAGTGATATTCTGGCACCTTACCGGGATGCACAGGTCAATTGGGATACCTACCAGATTATTATTTCAGCTGATAACTCACTTATTGATCAATCAATTCATGACAAATTGCAGCAGAATCCATTTTTTATCGAGCAGGGTCCAAAGACACTAGAAATAGAAAAGATCCATGGCTTAATTGAGGCATTTTCAGCACATCTTAAAACTATCCCAGCGAATGATTCAGATCAAATAATTGAACAAATAAAGCTTTCGCACCTCTCAGGTAAAAAAGCCTTAGGGCGTGTTAAAAAAGATTCCCGTAGTCAAATCGTTCATAGGTGGCGCAAAGAGACCAAACGACTCTGGTATCAGTTGCGATTTATCTTTGGTGATCTCCATGATGACCCAAACCATCCATTAAGTTTAAGTCAGACACTAGGACAGCTTCTGGGTGAGATTCATGACCTGGATGTCCTGGTCGCAGTAGTTCCAATACCACAAAATAGCTCCCTCGGATCATATATAGAAAACAGACGTCAATCCCTTTTGGAAGATGCGCTGGAAATGGGTCATCGACTCTATCTAGATCAAGCGTCAATCTTTCATCAAACACTCGCTGAATCTCAGTAAATTCGGAAGCACAGCTCTATGGCTCAAAACGTTCTCATCAGTACCCAAAACATTTACAAATCCTATAGCAATACGCTGCTATTTAAAAATCTTTCGATGAATATCCATGCGGGAGAACGGATTGGACTGATTGGTCCTAACGGTGCCGGGAAATCGACCTTATTAAAAATTCTTTCTGACATTGAGCAGGTAGACCAGGGGGAAGTGTCCATAACGACAAAAATCCATATTGGCTATCTATCTCAAATCGATAAGTTTGCTGATGGTACGACCATTCGCGATACTCTCCTGGAAAATTTTCCAGAGCATCTTGAGGATTGGGAAATCCAAAAACGTATCAATGAAATCCAGGATGAGGTTCAGTTTGCAAGCCTGGATTTAATAGTCAATACACTTTCTGGTGGTTGGAAAAAACGGGTAGCAGTTGCTAGTATGCTGGCCAGGGGCTGTGACCTGGTGCTCCTGGATGAGCCAACCAATCATCTGGATCTAGCAGGAATCCTCTGGCTGGAATCGTTACTGAAGAATGCTCGTTTCGCGTTTATTCTCATCAGTCATGATCGCTTTTTCCTGGAAAATACCTGCAATAGCATCATGGATCTTGATCGTCGTTACAGGCAGGGTTATCTAAAAGTGCGGGGGAACTATTCCCAGTTTATCCAGGATCGTGAGAAATACCTGGGTGAACAACGTGCTGAAGAACTCGCCCTATCCAATAAGGTTCGTCGAGAAACAGAATGGCTCCGCAGAGGTCCCAAAGCCCGCACTACCAAGGCCCAATATCGAATTGACAAAGCCTATGGTATGATTGATGAATTGGCCGAATTAAAACACCGCAATAATCTCCCCAGTGAGGCTGGAATCAAGTTTGAAGCCAGTGATAAACGGTCAAAAAAGCTTCTGCACGCAAAGAACCTCGGTATTACCAGGGGTGATAAGCTTTTATTCAAAGATCTGGAGCTCTTTCTTTCCCCCGGGATGAAAGTTGGAATTATGGGTGCCAACGGCAGCGGTAAGAGCAGCCTGATAAATATATTAAGAGGAAACCTTGCAGCAGATAGCGGTGAGGTCGAGTTGGCTCAGGGAGTCCGCATCATCACCTTAGATCAATCACGTAAATTACCTGATGAAAGCCAGTCCTTAAAACGAGCCTTAAGCCCGGATGGTGATACGGTTATCTACAATGGGAATCCACTGCATATCAGTGCCTGGGCTCAACGCTTCCTGTTTCAGAAAGAGCAGTTGGAGTTACCCGTCTCTCAACTATCTGGAGGTGAACGGGCCAGGGTTTTATTAGCAAAGTTGATGTTGGAGACAGCTGAGATTCTGATTCTTGATGAACCAACAAATGATCTGGATATCCCTACTTTGGAGGTCCTGGAAGATAATCTTACAGAGTTTAAGGGGGCTTTGCTACTTATTAGTCATGATCGTTTTCTAATGGATCGAGTATGTGACCAGATCATTTACCTGGCTGGTGATGGGACCGTCAAGTTTTTCGCTGACACCTTCCAGCTCACGGAATGGCAAAAAGCAACCAGCACACCTGTTGTAGAAGTTGAGGTAAAAGCTCCCGGCCAGCATAAAATGCGCCATCAACAATTGAAACCCCTACGAAAAGCCTTCGCAAAAGTAGAACGTGATATCGAGAAAGCTGAGTCCCGTAAATCAGACCTGGAGACAGAACTTCACGATCCAAATAATGCCACAGACCCGGCAAAACTGACAGAGTGTTCAGACGCTATTGATGTATTAAATACTGAGATTGATACCCTTTTTGAGGAGTGGGAGCGGTTGGAAAGTGAGATCGCTGTGGTTGAGGGGTTGTGAGTTTTTGGGTTCTGTGAGTGCACTGATCGTCATTCTGAGCAGAGTCGAGGGATAGAGATTTCTTGGATGGGGTAAGACATTATCCCTCGACTTGGGTCACCGCCTATCGGCTAGGTCCCCACAGGCCGCTCGGGATGACGGGGCAGAGCATTTATTTCTAGTAGCTTAGCGGGGTAAGGCAGTTTTGCGACAGATGCGGTCGAAGGGGCAGTAGGCGCAGGCTTTTGATTCATCTCTATCCGTTAATGGAAAAGAGTTATCTGCCAGATATTGGGCATAGGCCAGAGTTTTGGTTTTAATTTGTTCAATGTTCCATTCCTCATCCGGACCAATGGGGACAAAAGGCTTTGCCCGTTGCGGTTTGGTCTCCATTACTGGATTATTGGAATCTAAATCACCTATGTATCCCTTTAAACCAAAGGCACCATTTCTGAAGGCTTTGATCTGTTCATAAGTCAAAACTACATTCTTATCAGGAAACCGTGATTTCAGAACCAAATAGTAGAAGAGCATCTGACTGGTCCAGAACTCCTGACTATCCTTGATATCAACCCTACCCGTTTTATAGTCAGTGGCCCAAACCTGATCCCCAGTAATCATGACACGATCAATCTTACCCCTCAAAGAGAGTTTCAGGGTGTCATCTTCGATCTCACAGGCTGGCCATGATTGCTCATCTTCCAGAAAACCAAAGGCTTGTTCATGCAAACCATCATCACCAAATTCAGCTAAAGTTTTTGCTTCTATCTCCAGCATGGCCGCCAGCAGATTTCGATGAGGGTCCGAAAAGTTCTTGAAGTACAATTCACTCCATTTGGCATCCAAGAGCGTTGCATTGGGATCTATTTCCTGTTCCTGCAACCATGCATGCGCAACAGATTCCAACTTTATTAAAGCAGCGGGAAGATTCTCAGCTACCAACCTAAAACCACCCTGCTTCCCAAAAACCTCCAACACTTTATGGACCAGATTACCCACTTCAATTTCGTGTCGTTCTGCGATATTGGTCTCTGCCGGTTCAAGCCTCAGTTTTCGGCTATACCAGAAGCGTTGGGGACATTTAATCAACTCATCAAAAGCCGAAGCAGACAGTTGATCAAAGGCGTGCTGGTCGTGAGCTTTCAGTTCACCAAACCAGGTCCCCCGACCAGTACTTGCATGAAGATCGTTGTGACGAATTTGATACTTCGAGTTTGGGTTGGTAAAAGTTTTACCCGCCATATTTAGCAATTGCTGATCCTGGTTCATTATTTGAATTTCTGGATAGTCCAGCTTCTTCAAATACTGACAAAAGGTACTTTCCTGAAGTGAAGCACCATCGCTATTCCTGAGCGGTGCCGTCAGATGTAAACTCCCACTAGGTCTCTTCAGCCATTGCTTAAACAAGTATAGATTTAGAAACCAGGGATTCAGAACGGATTGTTTTAAATAGGGATTGCTATCAGGGGCTAGTGGAAATTGTCCCTCGGTCATTCCCATGACGAATAGATGCTTACTTTTCAGGTTCAGGGTATCCAGTAAGGAGATCACATCAATGCCAAAGCCCTGTTGTGTTGAAGAGACCTCAACTCCTTTTAAGCGCTCTCTAAGTTCTCGATTCAGATCTCCCAGAGTACCTTTGCGAATCAAATACCGATCCCAATCATTGCTGGTTCCTATGATGGCATTTTTGAGCGAGGTATATGCTTTTGAAGCCACACTGCCCGGTTCCAGTCGTTTGGTAAGTTTAAAATCTTGTAACATTTCCTGAAGCCAGATCGCTTCTTTGACCAGGCCCTGATTTCGATCGATCTGCCACTTTTGCTTCACAAATTTCAACAAATCTTTTGCTGCTTGAATTAAAGCTGAATTTGAAAATTGCTGAGGTAAAGAATCATCCAAAATGGTGATTCCCAACTTACGTACTTTAATGTCTAATTTCTGTCTGCTACTTCCCAGGGCACCGCTTGGTAGAACCAAGGGATTGAGCCAAACCGACATGGCCATATCCCAGGTCAAATGGTGAACTAACCGACCCTGGATCAAGGCAAAAGCCAAATGGGTTACTGGTCTTTCCATGACTGGTTCGCGTTTGCTGAGACGAACCGATATCCCGACCTGATCAAACACACGTTTGATGGCTGACACATAACGTTCCATGGAGGAAACAGCGATGAGAATATCAGCAGGGATGACACCCTCCATGAGTAAACTTCGAATTTGGGAAGCTACCAGGACCACTTCTTCGTGAGTTGAAAAACAAGGGGTGTAATGGTGCTTCTCAATCTCACCAGGCATTTCTTCCTGTCTCATCCAGTCAGCCATTTCCATCCTGAATCCCGAAACGGCCTGACCGTTTTGCAAAGGATCCAGAAAAATGAGATCACGTTCCTTGGATAATTCAGCTAAGAATCGGTAATCTGAAGGATTGGTAGAGTGAAAAGAATTAACAATTATTTTGAGTCCCAATGGTAGTTGAGCCACCGTCAATTCCTGTCCTGGTGGTCGAATAGCCTGCGCTGCACACCAGGTTAAAAATTCTGTATAGAGAGCTGCCTTGAATGGTAATATCTGCTCACCCTGAGTGGCTTTATAAAAAGCGGTTGCCAAACGGTTGACCACGCCCCACTGAGATTGTTTCCCCAGCAGTCGTGCCACTCCCAGACGTGTGAGATAAGGCGTTAATCTCCGCCCACTCGGTTCTGTCAATTTTCTGAATTCACTCAAGGTCATGATTTGGAGACGAGGCTGGTTGATCCCAATTAGAGCCAGGGATTGAGCCAGTTGTTCACCGCTATTTTGGGTTGGTTCAATGATGATGATTTGCTCAGAGGGATCCAGCCTGGATAGGATATCATGCAATTCAGGAGTGAGGTCTTTACCAGCTGGTAAAACAGGTCGTAATCCCTGTCCCTGCTCCAAACTGGACAGTCTGGAGAAATACAGCTCCTCATCAAGCTCAATCGGTATGATCTGATCGAACCGGTTGAAATACAATTCACCACGGGCATCAATTCCGTAGAGCAGCTTCAGGATCCAAAGATAGGTCTGAATCTGATACCAATAGGCGTATTCTTTATTTTCTGGATTTTGAGGCAGTTCTTTATCGGTTTTGTAATCCAGGACAACCCATTCATCATGATC
>JAOZSM010000043.1:9940-16775 GCA_029939675.1 Fidelibacterota bacterium | reverse complement strand
GATATATTTATTGATGTTAGGGTGATATTCATGTTCTGCCATATACTTTTTGCGAAGACATCAAACTTTGCCAGCCAATTATTTGTTTAGCCAAACTCTATTCGGGGTGTAGTAAATAACGTGGTAAAACAGTGACTTGAATGACTGTGACGAAATTAAATCTAGGTAGTTCTTCAGCCATCTATTTTGTTGCCAGATTGGTTCCGGCTTTGTTGGGGTTTTTAACAATTCCTGTTTTTACCAGGCTTTTGGGTGTACATGGTTATGGGACGTTTTCCCTGCTCATGGGCGCAGTAAGTCTGTTTACCGTATTTTCTACCGGCTGGTTGGAAAGTACACTAATCAGGTATGTTGGTGGCAATGGCTCAGAGAGTCAGGGCTATGCGAAAAACTACCTGGTGCTACTGTTCACCATTCTGGTTATTCTGGTTTCCATCATTGCCTTGGGTGCCATCTACTATTCCCAAACTGTGAACCAGGAATTTCAGCCATTTATTTTACCGGTGATTCTGGCCTTTATTGCCATGGCATTATTCAGACCGTTGGTGAATATTTACCGAACAATTGAGCTGCCGCAACTGTATGCCGGGGGCATGATCAGTTTCAGCACCTTAAGATTTATTTTAGCAACCATTCTACTCCTCAGTGTGTCACCAAATCCAGCAATGATATTTTATGCATACTTTATTGTTGGAATTATTGTGACGCTGTTTCCCCTGACTAAAATGTTGAGGCTTGCCAAAGCTGCCCAAGTCAGCTTTGATAAGATGAAACAAATGATTAGCTATGGCCTGCCCTATCTTCCAATGATGGTTTCAGTCTGGGTTTTTTCTATGTACAATCGGTTTGCCCTGGAACAGGTTATGGGGAGGGAAGCCGTGGGAAGCTATTCTGCAGCATTCAACATCACGGATCAATCAATCGGATTTCTATATGCTGCTATCATGATGGCAGTGTTTCCTCGTTTGGTAAAGATATACGATAGTGGAGATGTTACTGCCACCAAGCAATACTTACAACATGGTATATCACTATATGCCATCGTGATTGTTCCTGCGATCGTGGGCTATGCCTTTGTCGGAAAAGATCTGCTGCTCCTACTCGCTTCTGAAGAATATTCTGCAGCGGGGATGATACTGCCCTACCTGGCCATTAATACGGGTATTATCGGAATCAATCAATACTTCAGTAAACCTTTTGAACTCAAAAAAAACACAATGAGTCTCATGCTCATATTTGTTGCTGGTGCAGGATTAAACATAATTCTAGTTGTTCCTCTGATTAAACTTTACGGAATTCTTGGGGCTGCCTTGAGCAGCACAGCAGCGCTCTCATTTATTGGATTATTATTATTTTTCTATGGCAGACGAATGATAAAATATGAACTGCCCTTAGCATTGGTTCTCAAAGTGATTATGAGTGTTCTATTTATGGGATTATTACTTTGGTTATCCAAATTTATAATGCTTGAAAGTGCCTGGGGAATCGTGTTTAAGTTGGCGATCGGGCTTTTAAGTTATGGCATAATTAGTTATAAGTTTTCCTTTCACAGAATTGTTTTCAAGGACGTTTAATTTGATAAAGCCCATGGAAATACAGCCATCCCGATTATACATTTATGCCAGTGTGATCCTGTTAGCTATTACAGCATTGGGTGCATATTCTCCAGGATATATTCGTATTCTGTTGTTTTTAATTGTGCTATCTATCATTGTCTATCAATTCCCGTTTTTTGGTATAGCCATCAATCTTAATGGATCATACATGTTTACCTATATTTTTGGTCTTGCTGATATTGAAAGCGGCATATTGATAGCTATGCGATTGATCCTGCTCATCAGCCTGATCAGAATTTACCATGAGAATTATTTATTAACAAAAACCCAGAACACAACAAACTTGATTCTGGTTCTATTGGGTTTCTTAACCATGGTCTTTGGGTTGGCATACTCAGACGCTCTATCATACGGATTATTGAAAACACTTAGATTCCTATCCTTCAATGTCATGCTGTTTGCCATCCCTTTATATATTCGCTGGAATAGAGCCAGATTAATTATGCTCTTAAAATCCATAACTATGGTGGGCGTTATCGGTGGTTGGGTCAGTTTTATCTATATTATATACAATGGATTAGATTTAAGTGAACGTATTACTATGGTTGAACATGTGAATGTAATTTGGATTTCACGTTCCATAGGGCTATCGGTCATTGCAATAATGGGTTTATGGATACTCCAAAAGCAAAAGGATCAAATTCTATTATTCTTTCTCATATCAATACCTGGCTTGATGAGCACCATGTTACTCTCCGGGTCACGTGGTCCAATTATAGCCCTGTTTATCAGCCTGATATTTATTGCTATTTTTAAGCAGAAAAGAAAAAAAACTACCATTATTTCAATTTTACTTGGTGTCTTTGCCATGATTGCCCTGGGAGGGGTCATAGCCCTTTCCTCAGCAAGTTCAATTCGACTTTTAACTGATCCCACCAATCTTGAATCTGATATCAGTGCACTGCATCGTGTTTTGGCCTGGTTAAAATCGGTGGAGCTCATTAGAGGCTCGCCTATTTTAGGTATTGGAACGGGCAGCTTCATTAAGATTGGGAATGCACTTTTTACCTGGTTACCGAAGAATATATGGGGTTATCCGCATAACATCTTTCTGGAGCTCACCGTGGAGCACGGCCTGATCGGGTTGATAATATTTACGATTCCATTTATCAGGATTGTTTTTTTAGATAGTGGGATAAACCAGAAGGAGGAGTTTCATGATCAGGCAATCCTCATTGGTTTTTTTCTTTTTGCTTTGATCAATGCTCAGCTTGGTGGAGATGTCACCCGGAACGAGGGAGTTTGGTATAGTATTGGATTTCTGGCAGCTATCAACTATGCGGTAAAGCAACCCGTCTATTATTTACAAACTGCAGCCCATACTGACAGTAGTCCGGGATCATCTGCCATGAAGGATCTTAGTCAATGAAATTAGCTCAAAATAATAGTGAAAATCAGCTTGCCCGCACGTTGCTCTTTATTGGGTATTATGATATTTCCAACATTACTTCAGCTCCCCAGGTTCGCATATCGGCAATGATCAGAGCTTTCAAATCAATGGGCTGTGAGAGTGTGATTGTCGGCGGTCGCTGGAACAGAGCCTGGCAGCAGCTTAAATGGATCTTTTTATTAAAGTCAAGAGGGATTACACACGCCTATATTGAGAATGCCAGTACCACTGCCTGGCCAATGGATTTGATATTCCTGGTTATTCTAAAACTATTTAAAATAAAAATCGGAATCTTTATTAGGGATGTTTATCCGGCATTTTCCTATTTCCGATCAAGGTTAATCTGGTACCAGGTTCCCTTTTATTGGGGGTGGCATCTTTCAGTAAGAGTGTATGTTGCAGTTGCTAACCACATATTTACACCTACAGAAGATTTTATCCCGTTTCTAAAACCAAGGCCTGTTAATTATTCAGCATTGCCACCGGCAATGTCACATCCACCAGCAAATATGTTTGATATAGAGTCAAAACAATTTCTGTACATGGGTGGTATTTCAGAATTATATGGTTTGGAATATTTAACCAAAAGTTTGGACCAATTACAGAAGCTGAGGACTGGTGGTGGAATTGATTTTATCGTAAGAGATGTACCTGATCAATTAAGAGAATACTCGAACGCCAGAATTCAATCCATGCCTTTTGCAGAGATTGCTAAACAAGGCAGAAGCTATTTGGCAGGCATCATTACCACCCATGAGCCCTATTCACAAATTACTGTGAACGTAAAACTGTTTGATTACTTAAGTCTTGGCTTGCCAGTTATCATTACGAATATGAAGGGCAATGCCACGATTGTTCAAAAAGAAAACATTGGGCTGATCACCGACAGTCCTCAAGAAATTCCTGATTTGCTGGCCAGGATACTATCTGATCCAACATTATTGTTACCTTATAAAGAAAAGATTAACGATAAACTTTATACTGCTCATAATTGGAATAATCGGGTAATGCGGATTATTAATAAACTTTATGTCTAGAGTTTAAGTAATGAAGATATGCATTATAGCTGATGCTCAAAGTGCTCATACCAAGCGCTGGGCTCAATCAATATCCCAGAGGGGACATGAAGTTATAATTATCTCATTCAGAGCGGCTGATATTGAGGGAGTTTTATGTCATACACTTAAGACCCCCAGAGTTTTGGGTATTTCTCACACCACGCCCATCTGGGCCCGCTTTCACTATCTATTTGCTCGTAGGACTGCCCAGGCGATAGTTGATGCTTTCAATCCGGATATTGTGCATGCCTTTACGGCGACAAGTTATGGTTTTCTCGGGGCTAGATTAAAGACCAGACGATTTTTTGTTTCGGTTTGGGGTATGGATATTACTGATTCTCCCAAAAACATGATCATGCGCCAGATTGTCAAATACACGTTGAAGCACGCTGAGAAGATATTCTGTACGTCCCGCTTTCTGTTGGACACTACTCGGGCATTGGTTGCTGATGAGCATAAATTGATTCAGCTCCCTTTTGGGGTTGATGTCGCTAAATTCTTGCCCAATAAAACCAGGAAAGATGATCGAATCGTCATTGGCACTTCCAAGAGTTTTGGACCAAAATATGGATTGATGCTTTTACTGGAAGCTTTCAAGAAACTATGTGATCATAATGATAATCTGGAATTACGTTTAATCAATTATCAGCCACAGAATCTGGAGGCGGAAAACTATATCAAGTCAAATTTAAATCGGGAAAAGATAGTGTTTGATGATCCCATGGATAATGATGCTATACCTGAATTCTTAAATAAAATGGATATTTTTGTCATGCCATCCCGGGTTGAATCCTTTGGTGTTGCAGCTCTGGAAGCATCTGCCTGCAAGCTACCTATTGTTGCCACAACTGTTGGTGGTATTCCTGAGGTTGTGGTGGATGGTGTAACCGGTATATTATTTGGCGACAACGATGTTGTTGCACTTACCGATGCGCTAAGCAAACTAATCAACGATAGCAGTTTAAGGTTGGAAATGGGGGCTGCAGGTCGGGCCTTTGTGATGGATAAATATGTATGGCACAATAATGTTGAAAATCTTTTAGTTACATACACAGAAGCGTGTTCTCAGAAGTCAGAGTGATTGATGCTGATGATCCAATCAAATAAAATGATTACTAAAGTAAATTAGATTTAGCGACTCAGTTTTGAAAAAAATAATTCTCATATCACAATATTTTCCACCAGAGAATGGTGCGGCTGCCGAGCGTATGAAAGCATTTGCTGAATATTTTCACAGGCACTATGATCTGGAAGTCATCACTACCGTTCCCAGACATATGCTCATAGATGGCGCAACCAAGCCGACTGACTTTCCTTTCCCTGTTTTAAGGATTTCCAATGGCAAGGTAACCAGTGGAAGCAATTTCCAGCGTTTGATCCGTGAGATTTGTTTTGCGGTTAGAACTGTGGGAGTGTTGCTTCGCAAAAAAGGAAATTCTCTGGCATTAGTCAGCACACCCAGTCCATTCTTAGCAATTGGGGCTCTCATTCTCAATCGCGTTCAACGCAGAGCCTACATTCTTGATATTCGTGATCTATACCCGGAAGTTGTTGCTGATACGGGTCTGTTACGGAAATCAAATCCAGTTTATAAATTAGCAGTTAAACTCATGACCAGCGCCTATCGTCATGCAAGCATGCTGACTTATGTAAATAAAGAATGGTCAAATCACATGTTGGCATCCAATCCCAATGCCATGTATTTACCTAACGGAATCAGCAGAGACGACTACGTTCCTGAAGTTCAGAAGGATCGTGAAGATTTGATTCTGTATTCGGGAAATTTTGGACGAATGTATGATTTTCTTCCTATCCTGAAGATCGCTCAAAAACTAAAGGTAAGTACCACTGAACAACTACGGAAGGTGCGCTTTATCCTGGTTGGCGATGGTGTTCAGGCTCCCTATTTAATCAAAAAAATAGAGGAAATGAAGCTGAACAATGTGGAGTTAATGGGGCCATTCAATAAAAATGAAGTGAGTGCTATTCTGCATCGGGGAAAAATTGGGCTTGTATCATTAAAATTGGATGCCAATTCCCTCAAAGGGGCTGTTCCGAATAAATTGTTCGATTATCTCCAGGCTGGGCTCAATACAATTGCCTTGATCCCGGAGACCTTAAGCCCCGAAATCTTATCGACGGGACTGGTATCCGTTCATACAACTCTGGATTACGATAAACTTGTGGAAGAAGTAAGTGACATTATTCTAAACTATGAGTATAAAGAAATCACTCCTCAGTCATACCCATTTTTATATCGGGAATATCATTTGAGTTTATTGAAGCAAAAGATAAAAGCAGGAAACTTATTCTCGCATGATGTTGCTGAATGATAGATGGCACCAACTGAACTTTAAACTAGCCGTTATTTGGTGTCTGTCTAAAAACGCTTCCTTCACAACGAAACAAATGAAATTCACGAATTAAGTCCTCCCGGGAGGGGTTGGGGGTGGGTCTGTTTTACACAATGTGAAGTGAAACTGGTGGAGCTACCAGTTTAGTTTTAGTCCCAATTCTAAATAATTACCGGTCTCCCAACCAAAATTAATTGCTGCTGTACTAGTGAGATAGTAATTCAAAGCTAGTCTGGCCTGATTGGATTTTACCACATCACCGCTGAGAAAATCTTGATCCTCTTCATCAGACTCAGCTCGCTGGATATAGCTGTTAAATACATCAGAGCCAGAGTCAGATCCTCTGCTGAGAAAATCCAATTCACCATGAACAAAGAGTCGGGGTCCTGGTTGCCAATCCATTCCAAACCTCAGCGA
>JAOZSM010000043.1:6845-9930 GCA_029939675.1 Fidelibacterota bacterium | reverse complement strand
TATTTGGTCCAGCTTTCAGACCAAGTATTCTCCCTGCAGAAGTAAAACTGTTGTTTGGATATTGATGGGAGTATGTCCAGGGTCTGGCCGCTGTGTATTCTACATTAAGAGTCGGTAGATTGGCTTTTGGAAAGTAGCTGGCTCCCAGTTGAAAAATAAATTTATTTCCCCACCAACCGGAAAATAGTTTAAAGAAATCCAGCTCATCAAAAAACCAGGTCCCATAAGTGGTGACTCCGGGAAGAACTCGCCACTTGAAATCCAGGGCCATGAGCAGATTATCAAGGTTGCCCTGGACGTGTTCCTCTGCAAATAGAAAGTTAACGGGATTCAGATAAGCCAACTCAAAATCCCGATAGGCATAGATAATCAATTCAGAAAACGCAAACTCAAATTGGGGAGTGATATCAAATTCTACACGATGGGCTGACAAATTACGCTGAACATTCAGGGTGTCTGCCAGGGGGGTCTCATTGGGACTCAATCTGGCATGCAAAAATTTGTAGCGTAAATGGGGTACCGCAGTGTCCCACTGAATATGGGGCAGGGGATTCACGTTATCAGACAGAATGGGTGAATTCTGGGGAGAATAGCCCCAGTAAACGGGTTGGCGGTGGATCCCCAGGGAAAAATCGTCGTGGGTATACGAGAGTGAAGAATTGGGATAATCCCAGGTCAGCCATTTGATGTAGTCACGCTTGAGAATATAGCCTTCCTTATAGGTATCTGGCAGATCATCGAAGTCATCGTTTTTAGTGATGCGGTGGTAGGTGTACTGGGTGGTGAAAGCTATTTGACCCTTTTCTCCATATATTCCTAGATGGTCGGTGTAATAACCCCGAGTAGCCGCTCCATTGCTCTGTATTCGGAATGTTTCTGACCAGTTTATCCAGCCGCGCGCACTGCCCTGCTTGTAGGTCATAAAAAAGGGCGTGATGGGCTGTTGATTTGGATGAAGCAGCTGGTCTACCGTCGACTTGCTCCAGGGAAAGGTGATGCCATCCTCGCTGAAATCCCGGTTGAATTCTTTTTGGAATCTTTTGAGTATTCTGAGATCGTGCCTGCCAAGCTCGCTACTGTAACCATCAATTTCAGCAAGCATGGCATTAATCTGATTGTAAGTATAGGGTCGGGTACTCCAATATTCAGCCTGAATGTGCCCCAGACTCTCTTGCCGATCCAGAAAATGATAAACGGGGTGATCGGTAATAAAAGGAACATTCTGGGCCGTCAAAGCATGCACTAACAAGAACAGGAGTAGAATCTTTTTCATAGCTGAAAAAATAAGATAGGATTGTGAAGATACCACCTTTGTCATGAAAAATAGAAAACTTGTCTACCGTAGCTCGTAGAGCGTAGGTAGATAGAAAATAGAAAATGGAAAAAAATAGAAAATAGCGTTATTGCGGAATAATGCAACTTTCGACGGTTTCGCAACAATTATATGACAGAACATGAATAAATATAGTTATTTAAGCTAACACTGGCTATGTTCTAAATTATCAACACTTTGCGCCTCTGCGTTCTCTGCGAGAGGGACTTTTTGCGGGATCGTCACTTTTGGCCTAATACCCTGATGGTCGGCTTTGAATCTGAATCAGAGAGTTTATATTCAGGCCGTTTTTTAGGGATAACGCACATACCATAGTTGAGGAAAGGGAATACTCGGAAATAGCATGCCGCGCTGGCTGGAAAGAATACTACTGATTACTGCTGATGTGATTGGAATTAATCTGAGCTTTGCAATTATTTTTATGCTTAGATTCGAATCGGGTATGTACGACAACACCATTCAATTGGCCTGGTTGGATATGCAGTTTCCCTCAATACTGCTCTCATTGGTGTGGGTGACCTTATTCATGCTGAATGGGCTTTATAAAATTCAGCGGGCGGCGTCTCGATCAGATGAGCTGATCAACATTGTTAAATTTGTTTTTATCGGAATCTTTTTGATCTATCTGCTAACCGTAGATTTGGATAATCCGGTTACTTTCGGCAAAAGCATCCTGATCTTTTATGGCATTTCTCTGATTACTTTTATCAGTATTGGTCGTCTGATCATTCGCTCGATCCACCTGAATCTGCTTGAACAGGGGAAAGGTCTGGCCTCTACGTTGATCATTGGTCTTAATCGTCGTGGTTTAATGGTTCAGGATGCCTTTTTTGCCAAGCCCAAGACCGGCTACAAACCCGTGGGGTTTATCAGGATGGAGGGCGAAGAGGTCAATGAGGACAAGTTGATGATACCAGTTCTGGGCGATTTGAATGATATCTCGCTTCTGATCGAACAGCACCAGATCGATGAAGTTATTCTGGCTCTTGAACATGACCACCATGACCGCACTATGGACATTATCAGATTACTCCAGAACCACAAGGTTGGGGTCAAAACAAATCCTGATATGTATGATGCCATTTCAGGTTTAGCTCGTACCCAGCAATTACACGGAATACCCCTCATTGACATTATGCCGAATTTTATGCCGCTCTGGGAACGGATTGCCAAACGGCTTTTTGATCTTTTTGTGGCCCTCCTGGTATTGATATTTGCAAGTCCTTTTCTGTTGCTCATTGCTGTAGCTATCAAATTTAATTCAAAGGGTCCCGTCTTTTTTGCTCAGGAACGGGTTGGCAGATACGGAAAACCTTTTAATGTGATAAAATTTCGTACGATGATTCAGGATGCTGAGGCGGAAACTGGACCAGTGTGGGCCACGGAAAATGATCCGCGCATCACCAGTGTTGGTCGGATCCTCCGTCATCTCAGGTTGGATGAATTGCCTCAGGCGTTCAATGTTCTAAGAAATGAAATGAGCCTGGTAGGTCCCAGGCCTGAGCGGGAATATTTTGTAGCGCAAATATCGGAGTTGTATCCGTTGTACCCTCGCAGGCACCAGGTAAAGCCGGGGATTACAGGATGGGCTCAGGTGAAGCAGGGGTACGATACGACTCTGGAAGCCTCCCGGCTGAAACTGAAATACGATCTCTTTTATCTGGAGAATATCTCTTTAAGGCTTGATTTTAAAATCCTTATGTATACTGTATATGTGATGTTTACGGGGTCGGGGAGTAGGTAGATTAGTTA
>JAOZSM010000043.1:0-6745 GCA_029939675.1 Fidelibacterota bacterium | reverse complement strand
GGAAGACAAATGCTAGATATTCAAAAAATTAGAGAAAACGTTGGATATGTCCGTCAGGGCGTTCTGAATAAAAATGTCAGGATTGATTTTGATGCGATATTAAAATTGGATCAAATTCGTCGGGATGTCATTGCTGAAGTGGAGGTTCTAAAACACGATCGCAATGTGGTCTCCAAAGCAGTTGGTAGTCGGAAGAAAAACAAAGAAGATGCGTCGGATCTTATCCTGCAAACGCGTGAGATCGGTCAGCGGATTAAAGCGTTGGATGACCAGCAAAAAGAGACAGAACTCAAGCTCAATGAATTGTTGCTGGAAATTCCCAATGTACCCCATGACTCTGTTCCTGTGGGTTCTGATGCTGCGGAGAACCCAGTTGTAAAAGAGTGGGGCAGTCGCTTCACACCTGGATTCAAATTGAAAACTCACCTTGAGCTGGGTGAATCTTTGAAGTTGTTTGACTTTCCTCGGGGCACTAAAATTGCCGGACCAGGCTTTCCACTTTATACAGGTAAGGGAGCCAGACTTGAGCGGGCTTTGATTAACTTCATGTTGGATTTTCACATTGATAAGCACAACTACACTGAAGTATTACCGCCAGTTGTGAGTGACAAAAAAGCCATGACCACCACCGGCCAATTGCCCAAGTTTGCCGAGGATATGTATAAAATTCCCCAGGATGACCTTTATCTGATCCCTACTGCCGAAGTGCCGGTTACCAATATCCACCAGGGGGAAATCTTACCTGAACAGGATTTACCAGTACGTTACTGTGCCTACTCAGCCTGCTTCCGGCGTGAAGCTGGGTCCTATGGAAAAGATACTCGCGGTTTTCTGCGTTTGCATCAATTCAACAAAGTGGAGTTGGTGAAATTCTCCCACCCAAGTGAATCTTACTCTGAATTGGAAAAATTGAGACGGGATGCTGAAGAAATTCTGGAAGCTTTGGGTCTGGAATACCGGGTGATCGAACTCGTTACAGGTGATCTCTCATTTGCTGCTGCCAAATGCTATGATCTTGAACTGTGGGCACCTGGTGAAGACCGCTGGCTGGAAGTCTCCAGTTGCTCCAATTTTGAAGATTTTCAAGCCAGGCGGGGTGCTATTAGATACAAGTCACAGGGGAGTGGCAAAGTTCAGTTGCTCCACACTCTTAATGGATCAGGAGTAGCGACTCCCCGGCTATTGGTTGCCCTGTTGGAAACCTACCAACAAGAAGACGGAAGCGTGTTGCTGCCGGAGATTCTAGGACCCTATATGGGTTCTGCCGGTTTACACCTGAGGTAGCAAAATATGCTCCATTATTTCCTTGTCCTTATTTTGTTGGTCCCCTGGACCATTATCCTGGCTCCGGTGGCCATTGTTGGAAAATTGATTAATCCGCGGGGAAATATATCCCACTTCATCGGGCAAATCTGGAGTTGGGGTATTCTTAAGGTTTCCATGGTTAAGCTGGAGTTGGATGGTTCGGAAAATATTGATCGTAAAGCGCAGTATATCTTTATCTGCAACCATACCTCTGCTTTCGATATTCCATCTGTTTACTGGGGGATAAAAAACAAGCAGGGTATGTTGGCCAAAAACCAGTTGAAGCATATTCCCTTTTTTGGCTGGGCCATGTGGGCTGCTGGCAATTTTTTTATTAATCGGAAAAATCATAAACAAGCACTGGCCGTCATGGATCAGGTAGCTCAGCTTCTGGATCAGAAAAAGGATCATTCCCTGGTTATTTTCGCAGAAGGAACCCGCAGTCTGGATGGCCAACTACAGCCATTTAAAAAGGGCGCCTTCATACTCTCTTTGGATACGGGAATCCCGATTGTCCCGATCGTAATAAATGGTGCATTTAAAGCTAAAAGCAAGACTGGGCGTCGGATCGAGCCTACCACTATTCGTCTTTCTATCCTGGAACCAATGCAGCCAACCAACTATAGTCAGGATTCGCGACAAGATTTTGTTGATGATGCTCACGCGTTATTCGTTAAGCATTATGAGGCTCCACCGAAATAAGCCCAACCGGTTTTCGAAACAAATCTATGATCCTGTTGATTTAACCACAGATTTCACTGATTTTCACGGAATATAAAAAAGGTAAGTAGTTGTTATTAAAGGACTGTAATTATACTAACCGTTGGGTAATTCGATTAAATCAACAAAGTCATCTATAGGATAAAAAACTTCTCTGGGGGAGTGGTGAGACTTAACTTCTCACCAATAAACAAGGACAAATGGATGAAACCTTACATGGATATGGCCGGTGGCAATTGCATCGCTGAGTCAGCCAGGTTCCATTGGCCGGAACTGGAGCAGGATCTGGTTGTCTGGTGGTTGCAGCAGGCTGAAAATCAGCAAGGTCTCAGGACTACTTCAGGAGAGCATCTGATTGTGCTCAATACTGGAATTCTCAATGATGGTCCAGGTCCTGATATCTTGAACTGTCATCTGCTTCTAGATGATTTGGAGCTGACCGGGGCAGTGGAGATGCATCTCAAAGCCAGGGACTGGTATGGGCATAAACATGACCAGGATGCCCATTATCACCAGGTGATTTTACATGTGGTTGAGGAGGAAGAAGGTGGCCCGGACATCCCCACATTATTGGTCCCACGTCAACAGATAAATAGGCAATTATGTCTTTCCAGACGCTCAGTTTCATCAGTTGAATTGTTAGGGTGTGCCAGATTACGATTTGAGCGAAAAGCGGAGCATCTGCGAGTTTTGTCTGAAACAAGCTGCAGCATGAGTCCCCTGCTTTTGGGCATGGTTGAGATTATTCTTGCCGGTGCTCAACGCCATAAACGATTGCAGGAAGTTGCTTTAAGATTAGGCCTGTCAACGTGGCCCGCTAATCGGGTCTGGCAGGGCAGTTACCAGTCATTTCCTCAAAGGCATTCGGTGTCCCGTTTGCTTGAAAATATTTTGGCTCAGCCTGTTCTTTTTGCCGAAACCAGGTGGGAATCTTTACCTGCAATGACCTGGTCGGATTGGGATCGGAATTTGACTGCTCTATTCCAATTGGGCATTTCCAGGAATCAGGGGCGGGAGTGGATTGTTAACATTCTGGCGCCTTTTCATGAAACAAAAAGGGGCTTTGCGCTCTGGGAAACAATGGCAGTATTTCGACATTACGGATTGGAAAAAAGGTTGGCCATCAACCTGGGAATTAATCCGGTTAAGCGTATTGCTTTTCAGCAGGGGCTGCTGGAATGGCAGAAGATTTATTGCCAGCCTGTAGCTTGTAGCACCTGCCCTTTAACCCGCTCCCATTACACTTTAGCACAGCTTAATTAAATTACAGGATGATATAAAAGTTATAAGAGCCTGATTCTGAGCTTGTTATCAAATAATTCAAAGGATATCTTCTCTCCCAATATGAAAATTACAAACACCTCAATAATGATCTTGTTTACCATCGTGTTCGGCCTGAGTTATAGTGCAACAGCTACAGCTGCCAATCGTGCGCCCATACCCAGCATGGTAAGCATGGGACAAATTATTCAACCTGTGATAGATCTCCAGGATGATGATTTTCTTTTAGAATACTTTCTTCAGGAAGCCAAGCGTTACTATGCTGATGCCCGTTTAATGATTGTAGCCCGGGATACTCTGGGTGTTCAATTTGAAGTCGAAAGGCTGGTAGCGACCCTGGCTGCCATCGAAGAGATCGATGCGCCCCTCCCGGAGGAGATCAGGGAAACAGTTAGTGGCCTCAGTGAATTAGCTTCCACTGATTTTGCGGGTCATATTAGTGATGAATTACAAGCTTTGTTGGGACAACCCTCGCTGAAGGATCAACTTTCCCGGATGAGTGATTTGCTGGATTCGGTAGATACGGATGGCAGTTTTGTCGTGGTTGATGATCGTGATGGCCACTTACCCCTGATCCTGAATAGTAGTGTTAAACGAATGATCACCTTTCTTAGTGAACGGAAACACTCTGAGTTTCAGATCTGGTTAGATCGTTATTCCGAATATGCCACTACGATTAGACCGATCCTGGCATCCTATGGAATACCTGAAGAACTGATCTATCTGGCCATGATCGAGTCTGGATTGAATACTAAAGCCTACTCGTATGCTCATGCAGTGGGGCCTTGGCAGTTTATTGCTGCTACGGGTCGTCGATACGGTTTAAAACGTGATTGGTGGGTGGATGAACGTCGGGATATTGTAAAATCGACCCATGCTGGTGCCAGTTATTTAAAAGATTTATACGATGAGTTTGATGATTGGTACCTGGCAATGGCCAGTTACAACTGTGGAGAGTCTCGTGTTCGCCGAACAATCCGGCGTGAGGGCCACCGGGATTATTGGCGGATGATCACCCTACCCAGACAGACTCGCAACTATGTCTCTACCGTATTGGCAGCGGCCATTATCTGTAGCGATCCTGAGGCTTATGGGTTCAATACAAAAGAACTTACGGATTGGGACTATGAAGTGATCGAGGTCGATAGAAGTCTTGATCTGGATAAGATTGCCATTGCTTTGAGAGTCGATTATCGACAACTAAAAACTTTTAACCCTGAATTGCGCCAGGGTGTCACTCCACCCTCTAAAACGCCTTATCAATTGAAGGTCCCTCTGGGCAAGGGGGGCGAACGAAGCCTGGATATGACCTCGATTCCAACTTCGGATAAGATCGACTATCAGGTCCATTATGTGCGCAGAGGCGAAACTCTGTCAGTTATAGCCACACGTTACAACGTATCGCTGACCAAACTGGTTCAGGCAAACCGGATCAAGAACCGTAACCGGCTATCAGTCGGCCAAAAATTGGTCATACCTGCTCCCAAGAGCTATACGGCTTCCTCCAGCTCAAAGAGAACTTCCAAAACTGCACCGCCTTCTGCTGAGTATGTGAAACGGACCTATAAGGTACGCCGGGGTGATACGCTGGGTCAGATTGCCGAGAACCATAATACCAGTGCCAAACGAATCAGGCATTGGAATGGCCTGCGTTATGGCGAACATATATACCCTGGACAGAAATTGACCATTTACACCAAGAAGAAAAATGGATAATCCCTACCAGAAAAAGAACCGGATTTACGGAGTGATTTTTATCGTTGTCCTGGCCATAATGGTCATAATGGTTTCACGCAAGGAAAGTGATGAGAAGTGGTTCGATCGTTCCAGTCGCATTGCTGTATTACCCTTGGAAGGGGAGATTACGAACTCCCGTGAATGGATTTCCGAGCTGAAGAAATTTGCAAAAAATGACCGGGTAGCTGGAATTCTGATTCCCATCAATTCGCCCGGTGGGGGAGTTGCTCCTTCTCAGGAAATGTATCACGCGCTGCGAGAATTAAGGGAGCATGGCAGCAAACCATTATTTATCAGTATGTCAAGCGTGGCAGCTTCTGGAGGATACTACACTGCTCTGGGAGCCGATAGCATTTACGCCAATGCGGGAACTTTAACAGGCAGCATCGGTGTGGTAATGCAGTTCCCAATCTATTCAGAACTTATGGAAAAGATGGGGATCGGTATGCGGGTTGTCAAATCAAAGGAATTTAAAGATGCCGGTTCTCCATTCAGGGAAATGACCCCTGCGGAGCATGCTTATTACCAGGATCTCATTGATGATGTTTACAATCAGTTCACAGAAGTGGTTTCCAGGGAAAGAGGCATTGATGAGCTCAATATGCGATCTTTGGCCAACGGCCGTGTTTTTACCGGTCGGCAGGCCTATCAGTTCGGCCTGGTTGATCAGGTAGGCACTTTTGAAGATGCCCGTCGAGCACTTTGCCAGGCTGCGGGGATCTCCGAGGATAGCCCCTTACTCTACCCGGTAGAGCCACGGCGGTCCTGGTGGACGATTCTTAAAGATGATGTAGGCTCAGCCATTCCAGGTTGGAAATCAGCTGAAAGCATAAAATTACAATATCGTATCCCCTATTAGCGAAGGAGGAAAACATGACCAAAGCAGATATGGTTGATATTATCTCAAGTGGTACCGGTTTAACAAAAGTAGAAACAGAAGCTGTTATTGATGCGTTTCTAACCACTTTGGCTGAATCAATGGTTGATGGTCGGCGAGTAGAGTTTCGCCGATTTGGTAGCTTCAGTGTGAAAAAACGGGCGCCTAAGCAAGCTCGGAACCCGGGAACTGGTGAGGCTGTAAACCTGCCTTCACGGTATGTACCGGTTTTTAAACCATCCCGTTTATTGCGAGAACGGGTAAACGATTCCCTGATGGCACGGGAATAGGCAATCTTTCTCTTATATAAATTGTTTTGTGAACCATGGTTGAAGGCTTATATTCGCCGCGCATTGAAAGAGGAGAAGCTACATGCCTTGTGGAAAAAAACGGAAACGGCGTAAAATCGCAACACACAAACGCAAAAAGCGTTTACGTTCAAATCGTCAGAAGAAAAAGATCCGTTAGGACTTTCTCAAATCATTATATTGAGGGTGGCAGAACAGTTTCTGTCACCCTCTTTTTGTTTTAAAAATCGTCATGGCTCACTCACTAGAGCTAAGCAAAACACTCTCAGTTTCCCAGATAACGGGATACATCCAACACACCCTTGAGGAGGATTTCTCCTCAGTATGGGTTAAGGGTGAGATCTCAAATTTAACCCGGCATAGTTCCGGGCACTGGTACTTCAGTTTAAAAGATCGGGGTGCCCAATTGGGGGCTGTCATGTTCCGACGTCAAGCCCAAGCGGTGCGCTTTGAGGTAAGCCATGGGATGGAGATGACCGTTCATGGTCGGATTTCAGTCTATCCACCCCAGGGCCGT
>JAOZSM010000042.1:11421-16783 GCA_029939675.1 Fidelibacterota bacterium | reverse complement strand
AAGTGTCGCTTTTAATCAGGTGGTAGGAACAATTAATGATTCTATTTAGACACGACAGACACTAATTAGTGTCTGTCTATAAAGTTGCTGTTTCCAAAAATACAGGAAACCATTGAAATGGTTACAATCATCCTTAAGTGCATAGCAGCCCACGACTTAAGTCGTGGGTTTCTGGTTCGGTTATTTTAAGAATAACCGTTTCAACGGTTTGTTTTAAGATATTAAGAACAGACTATAATTATCGCGAATAAACACGAATCGGTTCTTAAGCTTTTTAAGAGGGTAATTTATATTTATCAGCTTTCGGGTTCATTCGTACTACTTGTCAATTCGTGTCTTTTAAAAAGCAGACACTCAGAAAGAAAAGCTTATTCCCAATGACTAAAACACCCCAAATACTGACCAAAGCCCTTACCTCCCGTTATCGTGGTTTAAAACAGGCTAAGAACCGTAAAAGCGAAGGTCTGTTCCTCTTGGAAGGGGTACGGCTTTGCGAAGAGGCTTTTCAATCATCCCTGGAATTGGAAGCTTGCATCATCCGGAAAAACTTTAATAAGCTCACAATTCCTGATCGGGTCACAATACACGAAGCCAATCAAACTCAGCTTGAACAGATCAGTGACAGCAAAAATCCCCAGGGAATCATCTGTATTGCCCGCACACCTAAAACGTCAGGGCTTCCTGATCCAACACCCAAGAAAATGGTGCTATTGCTTGATCGCATAGCTGATCCCGGAAATATGGGAACCATTTTTCGCAGTGCTTTGTGGTTTGGTGTCACCGATATCCTACTGGGACCAGGATGTGTGGACCCCTATAGTCCAAAAGTGGTTCGAAGCAGCATGGGGGCCATCACCTCCTTGAAGCTGCATTTTCTTACCGATCTAAAAACGAGCATTGCGGAGTGGAAACACGCTGGAGGTGAGGTGGCTGCTCTCCATATGGTTGGGCAGTTAATCCAGAATTATAATCTTTCATCCGGATTAATGTTAATCATCGGTTCCGAAGCACACGGAGTGCAGGCTGACCTGCTGGCAGATGTTACCACTCTTTCTATTGAAAAACAGGGTAGCGGTGAGTCCCTTAATGCAGCTATGGCAACCGGAATAGCTTTGTATGAATTGAGTAAGCGGTAAATCATACAAAAAATCAAGCTCTCCCTGAAGTACATCAACAACTTTATGTGACCCCGGTCTCTAATCAGCCGTGTTATACATTCTTTAATTATAATCAGAACGAAAACCAATTATACTGAACGACTGGTTTTTTTGAAACTAATTACGGGGTCATATAAGGGAATATCCATGCTGCTTACTCAATATATCAAACGCATTACGCTGTTACTGTTTATGACGACAATAAGCCTGCAGGCAGACAGTCAGTGGGTTGGTTTTCATGACCAGACACCCAATAATGCATCGGTTTCGATCTTAAATGATGATCTGGCCAACACCGAGTTGGAATTTCAGCTTCCCGGATATTATCGTGATCTCATAAGTATAGCAGGAACGCCTCATCTATTAATCTCAGCTCCCGAAATGACCCCTCTGCTAAAAACCGGAGCACCCGATCTGCCCAAATATTATCGTAGTATTATCATTCCCGATGACTCCCGTATGCAGCTTAGAGTAGAAGTATTGGAATATCATGATATCCCAGTAGAACATCTGACCCCCTCCAAAGGCAATCTAACCCGGGATATTAATCCTGCCTCAGTGCCCTTTCAATTTGGAAATGAATACCAGCGTGATCAGTTTTACCCGGAGCACATTGCTTCCCTGGGCCAGCCCTATGTTATGCGTGACCTGCGGGGCGCAGTGGTTCAGATCCATCCTTTTCGCTACAATCCGGTTGCCGGCGTGCTACGAATCTACACCCAGCTACGGATAAGCCTGGAAACAGATGGCCCAGCCCGCCAGGGTTTGAAAGCAAAAGCCTCTACCAGTCTCCAGCACGGTTTTCTTTCCATCTATAAAAATCACTTTATCAACTCAAGCACCAACACACCATTATATGATCTACCCCTAGAAACTGGCAACCTGCTAATCATTGCTGCAGATGAGTATTATGACGCTACCCTGCCTCTGGTTGAGTGGAAACGTACCCGGGGATTAGCTACTGAAATAGTCCCGGTTTCTGAGCTTGGAAACAACGCTACAGCTATTCTTGGAGCTGTTCAGTCTCGCTATAATTCCTTTGTCGGACTTACTTTTCTTTTACTGGTCGGTGATGCAGCAGATGTTGCGCCAGCAATGGCTTCCGGAGCGGCTTCTGATCCATCATATGCCCTCCTGGATGGTGGAAACGGAGACCAGTACCCCGACATTTTTGTGGGACGATTATCTGCCAATACTATTGCTCAAGTTGAAACCCAGGTGGCCAAAATCATTGAGTATGAAGCCAATCCAGACCCCGCTGGCGATTGGTATCATAAAGCCATGGGTATCGCCTCAAATCAGGGTGCCGGACAGGGTGACGATGGTGAAGCTGATAATGTCCACATGGATAATATTCGAACAGACCTCCTGGGCTTTGGCTATGACCCCGTAGACCAGATCTATGACCCAACTGCCAGTGCTGCTTTGGTCACGTCCGGCGTCAATGATGGCCGCAGTTTGATCAACTATGTAGGCCATGGATCAAATACGTCCTGGTCAACAACAGGTTTTTCCAGTTCACATGTATCCAGCCTGAATAATACCGGTAAGCTACCGGTGATTGTTTCCGTGGCTTGTGTAAATGGCAATTTCCAGAACACCACCTGTTTTGCCGAAGCCTGGATGCGAGCTGGATCAGCAAGCGATCAACGGGGAGCAGTCGCTTTTTACGGATCAACCATTAATCAGTCATGGGCTCCTCCCATGTGTGCCCAGGATGAATTTAACGATCTTCTGGTTGCTGAAGCCCAGATGACCATCGGTGCCCTCATGTTCTCAGGATCGGCCCAAATGATCGATGAATATGGTTCTGATGGTTTTGACATGTACGCTACCTGGCACATTTTTGGTGATCCCAGCATGCCCATACGGACCCAGACACCGCAGCCATTTACCACGATTACCGCTCCTGATGTCCTGATCCTGGGCAGCTCTCAACTCAGCGTCAACACAGGCGGTATCGACAATGCTATTATCAGCTTGAGCAAAAATGGCGTCTTGTTGGATGCAGCCGCTGCAGCCCTTTTTGGTACAACGACCTTAAATTTTGAGCCGCTCACTGAGGTTGACACTTGTCTGCTCACCGTTACAGGACCAAATGCCATACCCTGGCAGCAGGAATTATTAATTATCGCTCCCGATGGTCCCTATCTCATTGCCCAGGGCTTTCTGGTGAATGATCTGACTGAAGGCAACGGAAACGGATTAATTGATTTTGGCGAAACCGTGAACCTGGATTTCCTCATCCATAATGTCGGATCAGATACTTGTCAAACGGTGGATGCCACCCTCACTCTGGATGATCCCTATGTAACCCTGGTCAGCAACCTTGTCTCATCTGGATTCTTACTTCCTGGTGATACTATGGCTGTGGGTCCTTTTGAAATATTAATTTCAGCAACTGCTCCTGATGGATATCAAGTCTTGGGGAGCCTTATCATGACTAACGGGGAAACTAGCTGGGAATCAAATATCACTCTCACCATACAGGCTCCTGCTATTTCTTTAGTGGAAACCGTCGTTTTAGATACCGGAAACGGCCGTCTGGATATTGGAGAATCAGCAGCCTTAGAGCTTTGCCTTAACAATGAGGGTGGTTCTGGTCTTACATCAGCAACCTTAACAATAGCTAGCAATGATCCCTTTGTTGCTGCCTTGGGTTCCAGTTTCAACATTGACAATTTTGAATCTGGGAACCTGAGTTATTGCACCTTTGATATTGACCTTGAGTATGCCACGCCACCTGGACATGAACTTGAATTTTCCTGGGTTTTGGAAAGTGATCAGGGGTATTCAACCAACGGTACTTTCAGCCTTTTAGCTGGTCTGGTTGTGGAAGATTTTGAGAGTGCTGATTTTGGGTCTTATGATTGGATTATGGGTGGACATCAGGACTGGACCATTGATAACGGTGAATTTTCAGAGGGACAGTATTCAGCTAGATCCGGAGCAATCAATAATTATCAGAATTCGGAGATGAGTGTATTTGTTGACGTTGATGACAATGCGGTTTTAAGTTTCAACTATAAAGTTTCTTCGCAAGCCGGTGCTGATGGACTTGATTTCCTCATTGACGGAGTGGTTATGGATAACTGGCAGGGAGAAATTCCCTGGAGTGAAGCAAGCTATCCCCTGACGGTAGGTGAACACGAACTGGCTTGGAAATATACCAAGAATTCCAGTGGTGCTTCAGGTTCTGACTGTGCCTGGGTTGATTTCATCATTTTACCGCTTTCTGAAGTTCCTGGTACCATCATTGGTGATGTTAATGCCGATGCTCAGATCAATGTTCAGGATATTGTGCGACTGGTAAGTATCATTTTGGGACAGGGTGCCGATGCCCAGGAGTTTGAACTCTACTGTGGCAACATAAACGGAGACGAAACCGTTGATATTGGCGATCTGGTCCTTTTGGTCAATATCATCATGGGTGAACAACTGGCCCGTCCTGCTCTGGCTGGATCATTTACAGCAATCCTGACAGATGAAACCCTCGTAGTAAATAGTGACCTTCCCCTGCTGGCGCTTGATCTCAGTTACCAGGGACTCCTGGCCACAGATCTGGATGACTATCAGCTTGCCCGTACAAATTCTAACGGGGTTACACACCTGGTCATCTATACCCTGGAACCCGACAAGGCTTCCAGGGAATTACTTTTGGGTGAAGTAAATTCAGATTTTGAATTGCTGAATATTCAGGCAGCGTTTTCCAGTGGACAAGTCCTTGCCGCAAAGGCAGACCGGACAGATTTACCAGACCAGTTCATGGTTTACCCCAATTTTCCCAACCCCTTCAATCCGCAAACAACTATTCGTTACGATCTCGCAAATGCTGGTGCCCTAAAAATCCAGATTTATGATATTCAGGGACGAGAGATCAGAACTTTCAGCAAGGTTTATCAGACAGCTGGCCAATATGAGTTGATCTGGAATGGAGCAGACAATGCCGGACATAAGGTCGAGTCAGGACTCTATTTTTGTCGAATCACCAGTGGTAGTCAAGGTGCTGTTCTAAAATTAATGCTGATGAAGTAGCGGGATAGCTAAACAACAATCAAGCAGGTAAGGGTAACCCATCCATAAACCACCGAAGATACATTTGTAGTATACAACATTGACGATCCCGCAAAAAGTAATTGAGAAATCATAGAATGCACCCTAAGTACATTAAACACAACCACATATCGCAAACAGGTCTAAACTCA
>JAOZSM010000042.1:0-11321 GCA_029939675.1 Fidelibacterota bacterium | reverse complement strand
AATGCACCCTAAGTACATTAAACACAACCACATATCGCAAACAGGTCTAAACTCATAAATATCAACACTCTGCGTCTCTGCGATCTCTGCGAGAGGGACTTTTTGCGGGATCGTCAACATTATGACTCTGTATTTCTACGAGAGATGGATAGTTGACCAATATAAAATACAGTCATAAATTCACCCAAATTTACATCTTCAATAATCCGTGAAATCTGTGTAATCCGTGATTCCATTTCAGGAACATCATGTTGGCAACCGACTTACATAAACATATATTGCTCGGCCTTAGCCCGCAGGGTAAAGGAAAGCATTGAAAATATGGAAATGACTCTACTATCTGAAGTACATCATTTCCCCATCATTAAATTGCTATATACTTGATTATGTTTTTAGCTGTGTGATCAACACATTTGAATTGGAAAAGGATCAACAATGGAATTTCTTAAACCCCGTGACCTGGTGAAAACCCTGATCGCAGCCTTCGTACTGGTCTTTACCTTTCTGATGTACCTGGACACTATGGCTCCCACCGTCTCATTCTGGGATTGCGGTGAATTTATTGCTGTATCACACACCCTAAGTGTTCCCCACCCTCCGGGATCACCCCTTTATTTACTGCTGGGCCGGGTTATCTCCATCCTGCCTTTTACTGGCGGAGCAGCCCTGGATCCCATTCTTAATGAACCTCAATTCCACAATATTGCTTATCGAATCACCATGCTGTCCCCTTTGGCAACAGCCTTTGCCAACATGTTTCTATTTCTGATCATTGTTCGTCTCGTCGTTGAGTGGCGCGGTAAGATCAAAGATACCGCTGATAAATGGATCGCTTACGGGGGAGGACTGGTTGGCTCTTTGTCTCTGGCTTTTTCTGATAGTCATTGGTTTAATGCTGTCGAAGCAGAGGTTTATTCCATGAGTATCTTTTTTACCGCTATTGTAGTTTGGCTGATTCTGAAATGGTCTGAAAAAGTAGATGAAGGCGGTGCTGGTGCTCGTTACATTCTGATCATTTCCTACATGATGGGGCTGGCGATATCAGTCCACATGCTCAACCTGTTGACGATTCCCTTTATTGCCCTCATCATGTATATGAAACTCAATCCTGACGATGATGGTGTAGAGATGATGGTCAATATGCTGGCGGTGATCGGCATCATGGCTGTAGGTATTTTGATTGCCATTGAAATGGCTTTACCGGCAACCTCTATGGAATATTTACGCCTTTCCGAAGGAGATCGTGGTTCTAAACTTATGGTCCTGGGTGTCATTTTTTCACTGATCACAGGGGGTGGCTTGTGGGGACTTTCACAGGCTTTTAAAGCAGACCGCCGCAGGCGTTTCTGGCGACAGGTTTTGCTCATGGGAGCTGCTGGAGCTGCCTATCTTATTATTTATCTCGGTATAATAAAAGGGATGCCCAAGCTAGCCAATTTTATGGGTAATATCATGAATACCAATAATGCGGTAACAGCCATTGGAGCCACTTTTTCCGTGAGTATAATCATTCTCATGGCTCTGATCTATTTTGCACCTACAATTCATCGTTCTCGCGCAACCGAAATCCGCTTATCTATTATGGCCCTGCTAATGGTGCTGGTTGGTTTTACCTCTTACGAGACCATTTTCATTCGTTCTTCTCAGAATCCAAATATTGACGAGAATGATCCTGAAACGGTAACCAGGGCAGTATCCTATCTTGAACGTGAACAATATGGAAGCTATCCCATGTTCTATCGTGATCGCTGGGGTGAAAATCCACTGAACAAAAATACAGCCCAACCAGGACGTGTCGTAAAAGTTAACAGCACCGGTAAAATTGGTGAGATCATCTCTGCTCAGGGTGATCAGGTCACCATAGATGTTGGTGGTCGCGAAGTGAATCAGCGTATCTCAAATCTGAGTGCCATTGTTAATGGCTACCGGTCCAGCTCAGATTTCTTCTGGCGCTATCAAATTAATCATATGTATGTCCGTTATTTTAAATGGCAATTCTGGGGGCGTAGCGGCGATAGAGCAGACCTTTCCCAGCTCTGGGGCATTCCCTTCCTGCTAGGTTTGCTAGGCCTCGGACATCATTTTTCCAGAGACTCCAAACGGGCTTTTGCAGTCATGGCTTTGTTCATGCTCACGGGCTTCGCCATCTTGCTATACCTGAATCAGGATGATCCCCAACCCAGGGAGCGGGATTACTCTTACGTCGGCTCATTTTACGCCTTTGCCATCTGGATCGGGATTGGAGCTGCTGCAGTTTTTGAAAAACTAAAGGATTGGCGCAAAGACTCACCAGCCATCTTTAGTGCTGTTCTGGCTGTCATGCTACTGGCGATTCCGGTCAATATGATCCGGGCTAATTATCATACCCATGATCGTTCCGGTAATTATGTCGCCTGGGAATATTCATATAACCTCTTGAACACCTGTGATGCTGGTGGAATCATATTTACCAATGGTGATAACGATACATTCCCACTTTGGTATCTCCAGGAGGTAGAGGGAATTCGAAAAGACGTGCGGGTTGTAAACCTTAGCCTGTTAAACACCCCCTGGTACATTAAACAATTAAAGAATATTGAACCCAAAGTTCCCATTAGTCTTTCTGATGAACAAATTGATGGTCTGGGTCTGTGGCGCCATGAAGAACGGGAAATGTATATACCCGGTCCGGTATCCTCTTACGATAAACCTGAATCAGGTACACTTGAAGAAGGTGCTGCGGGTCTACGCTGGAATTTACAGCCCACTGTTTCCAGACAAAAAAATCCTCAATCAGGCAAACTGGTTGGCGGTTTGAGAGTCCAGGATATCATGATTGTTGAGATCTTGCGCATGAATGAATGGAAAAAACCGATTTACTTTGCTGTCACAGTTTCACCCAGCAACCAAATCGGTCTGGGTGAATACTTACGGATGGATGGTCAGGCTTATCAGCTCTTGCCGTATAAAGTGGGCTTGAGTATCGATGAAGATGTCATGTACGAGAAAATTATTGACACCTATCGTTATACTAATCTGGATGATCCTGATGTGTACTATCCGCCAAATGTGCAGCGTTTATTACAGAATTACCGTAAGGGATTTCTCCAGCTGGTCTATGAATATGGTTTGACTGGCGATGATAAACGTGAAAAAGCGCTGCATGTGCTACACAAGATGGACGAACTGGTGCCGGATGAAACCATCCCCATCACTTATCTGGATTTGTATCTACAAATCGCTCAAATGTATTATCAGCTCGAAGACGATAGCAGCGCCCGGCACTATATGGACAATGCTTTTATGAATGGTCGCGAAAACCTGCCCCTCATGGAAAAGGTTAAAGTTGCCTCCATCTGGAATGATCTCTTTGATGAAACTACCAAAGCCCTTGAGATCCTCCTGCCCTTAAGTATGGAAGCTCCCATGAATGCCCAGGTTGTCTATGAGATCGCCCGCGCTTATGTCAAGGACGGGAATGCAACTGATGGTGAGGAATGGGTCAATCGTCTAATGTCTGTGGCACCTATGGCCCGAGAAACTCGCACTTTACAGAACCGGATCAAAGAATTGAAAGCTGATACTACGGGCTCATAACATTCGGTAAGATCTAATTCATAACACTATTATTTAAATTAAGCCTCGGATTTTTCCGAGGCTTTTTATAGGATGTTCGCTAATAATTATGGGATTTTATTGACTGAAAGCGAATCTGAATTGGTATATTAAGCCCAATAGCAGGAGAATATACGTGAATCGAAAAAGTCCTATCTGTAAATCCCGAAAAACGGGACGTCCCCTCACTGAGTATGATACAAAAGCTGAAGCAAAAGCAGCAGCTCGTCACGCAAACCAATCCTTACCCGATAAGCAACTGGTTCCCTATAAATGTAAACAGTGTGGCTTCTGGCACCTTTCTCCTGCTGACCGTCAAACTCCCAGTGAGACCTGTCCAGTTTGCCGGGGGGCTGACGGTAAGCATAAAGAATCATACGCTTCAGAAAGAGATGCTCTTCGTCGAGCAGGACATCTGCGTAAAGAACAGGGAGTTAAACTACACGTCTATGGATGTGAGCATGGGTATGGCTGGCATTTAACTAAAAAGAGTTGAAATGAAACAGGTAATCTTGCTGCTCCTCATACTTGCCTCCTTTTCAGCTCATTGCCAGTATGATGCACAGCTCACCAACACTACCTTTATTCCTGGAAATGGAAATGCAATGGACGTTGCAATAAATGATGCTGGATCTGTCTTTATGCTCAAGTCAACTTACGGTGTCTTGTCATTTCAATATGAAAACCAGGCCTTTTCGAATGGCCAATACCTAAATAGCGATGCGTTTCTTTTTTATGATATTGCATTTGATTCTAACGGGAATTTATTTGCTGCAACAGGCCTCAATGGCCTGCGCGTGTTTGCACCCAATGGTTTCTCATACACTCAGGTTGCCCATATAGATAATGGGGGGATAGCCATAGGGGTGACTCTCAGTAACTCTGGAATCGTATTTTTGGCAAACGGCTCTGATGGTATTCGCGCCTATTCATATGCTGGCGCATCTCTGGTTAATACTGGTCATATAGATGATGGAGGATATGCCCGCGACATAGCAATTGATTCTGATGGAACAATATTCCTGGCAAATGACTCCGATGGAATTCGCGCCTATACCTTTGATGGTTCTTCATTAACAAACACAGCACATATAAACAACGGTTCCGCTTACGCCGTTGCTCTGGGCGTAGATGGAACGATCTTTTCCGCAAACCGCGGGGATGGAGTTAGGGCTTATACCTATAGTGACTCCGCCCTGGTTAACACTGCGCAGATCCATGACGGAGGTCAAGCACTAGATATTGCCATTGGTCCAAATGGAACCATTTTTTTAGCGAATTACACAGATGGGTTAAGGGCTTATACTTACTACAACGCTTCCTTTACCAACATTGCTCATGTAGACGATGGCGGTTCTGCCCAGGGTGTTAAAACGAGTTATAATGGAACGATTTTTATAGCGAATGGTACAGATGGTCTCAGGTCCTACTCTTTTAATGGTGCCTCCCTCGCTAGCCTCGCTCATGCAGAATGTGCCGGCGTTTACGATTATGACATAACTGTCGGAATAGACAATACCTTATTTCTGGCCAATGGCCCAAACGGTTTATTTTCTTATCGGTATTCTGAAGGAAACCTGACTCCGCTGGGGACTGTTTCAAATATTGGGTACTGCTGGACAGTTACAACCGATAACATTGGGACTGTGTTTTCAAGTCATGCTCCTGCTGCACTGTCCGCTTATTGGTTTAATGGAAACACCTTTGAAGATCGTGGTGTAATAGTAGATAATGATAATCATCCACATCATATTGCTCTTGGTTCCAGCAATATGGTGTTTGTTTCCCAATATTTCTATGGCTTGGGCGCTTATATATATGATGGCTCCAGCTTTGAAAAAGTTGCAAACGTAAGTCATACGGCCACCCTTGTTAATGAACTACAGGTAGGTGTTGACGGCACCATTTTTATGGCCTACGGGAATATGGGTCTCTGGGCGTATACTTTCCAGGATGGAAACCTGGTTCTGGCTGGTCAAATAAATGATGGTGGCAATGCTCGATCATTAACTATTGATCATGACGGCATCATTTATTTAGCCAATGGACCGGACGGGTTAAGAGCTTATCACTATGAGGAAGGTGTATTTATCCTTCAGGCTCATATTGATAATGGCGGATATGCAGAAGATGTGGCGATTGGACCTGATGGAATCGTGTTCCTGGCCAATAGTGGTGATGGGATCCGGGCCTATTCTTATGATGATTCAGGGTTTGAGTGTCAGGCTCACATTGATGATCCAGGTAATGCCTCAAACATTGCTGTGGATGAAAATGGCGTAATTTATGTCACAAAGAATGATATGGGTGTCTGGACATACCTCTACTCCGGCTCTTCAAATATTGAGAATCCTAACCAGGTCAAGCCAAGCTTTAACTTACACCCGAATTATCCTAACCCCTTTAACCCAACCACCAGAATTTCCTATGAACTTCCAAAAACTGGAATGGCAAGTGTGATCATTTATAATCATAGGGGCCAACAAATTAAAACGCTCTTTAATAATCACCAATCACAGGGCAATCATGCTCTCAATTGGGATGGACGGGATAACAACGGAACCCCGTTAAGTAGTGGGGTATACTTCTACCAATTACAAACCAGCGAGTTTGTCGAAACTCGAAAGATGATCCTTCTCCGATAAGGATACTTATCCCAACTTAACTTCAAAATTGACGATCCCGAAAAAAGTAGTTGAGAAACCATAGAATGTACCCTAAGCACATTAAACACAACCACATATCACAAACACGCCTAAACTCATAAATATCAATACTCTGCGTCTCTGCGATCTCTGCGAGAGGAACTTTTTGCGGAGACGTCAAAATTGCAGTATAGACCAAATTTTAAGTGAGCCCGGCAAACCAAATCCCCGGGAGGGGTTAGGGGTGGGTCCGTTAACCGCAGACTGGAAGTACAATTGGTATAACGGGATTTAACCTATAGGATCAGTAGTGGGCTGCCACTGATATTTCTGTAACGCGATAACACCGGCAGGACTAAAAACCACTCCTTCATTTTCCAGCAGCTTACGTTGAACAGCCCCGCCCATTTCCAGATTTAGACTAATCTTACCCTGGGCATTGATCACCCGATACCAGGGGATATCATCAGAGGGAACAGCATGGAGCGCATAACCAACTTGGCGAGCCTGACGATAATAGCCTGCCAGTGTGGCGATCTGTCCGTAGGTGGCCACTTTTCCAGAGGGGATCTGCTTGACGACAGAATAAATAATGTCCCACTTGCTGGGTTTCGTCATCTTTGCAGCCCCCACTGTTTTACCCCTTTTTCTTCCTGGATTTTTTTCTTTTTTTCTTTTTGATCAAATGACGATTTTCATGAAAATACGTGGCCATAATCTTGGATACTGTTGCCGGCACAACTTTCTTGATGGCCTGTTTGGGTGAAAATAGTTTCCGCTTACGAAAGTGTTTCTCGTCCCAATTCTCCTTGAGTTTGGTGACTTCCATAAAATACAGGCGGACTTTATAGCGACCCCCCATTTTTTCATAAGTATAGGTTCCGATTTCTTCAGGAAAAACCTGGCCCTTAATTCCAGCTTCCTCCAGCGCTTCCTTAGCAGCTGAATCCTGGGCTGACAATTCCCATTCAACCGAGCCCTTTGGTGTAATCCAGCGCTGACTACCCCGGGCCGTAATAAGCACGACCTTACCCTTATAGACAGGTATCACACCTGATTGTTTGAAATATCTTTGCTTGGTTCTAGATGCCACGAACTGTTGCCTTAATCCTCTTCTGATTCTGGAAAAAAGGGGCCGTGTTTATTGTCTTAACTCAGCTACCCGCTTCAAAAGACTACCATCTTCAAAATAGCGGTATAGATCTTTGCCGGGACACAAGGTTTCAACATAATCCTTGTGGGTTTTGATAAGATCAGGGGCTACATCATACTTGTCAGCTAATACTGCTATAAGCTTAGCTAATTGTTCAAATTGGGTTTTACTGAGAATCTGATGTTCGTAGTTCCCCATAACACAGATCAAGGCGTGTCCCCGGACATCATAACTGGTGTTTGTGTCCCCGGGATATTTGATAGGCCTGGTCTCATAGATATTGCCCTTGAGATCGATCATGTAATGGTAGGGATTATCGATCCAGTGTTTCTCAGACTGGCTCCATGATTGCAAGCCACGCAGGTACTTGATGACATCCTTATCTTCCGGAAAATGTTCACCACCGTGGTGAATGGTAATATACTTGATTTCGTGGGTGGGAATACTATCCGTCAAGGGGACCCAGCCCCAATCAGCCCTGGAAATTATTTCTAAAGCCGGCTCAACAGCTGAAAGGGGTACCGGTGTTGTAGTTTCAACAGTCTGAGCACAAGTCCCCAATAGTAGGGTTGAGACTATGGTCAATGCAATTCTTTTAGTCATTTCAGGTTCCTTTGCTTTTGTACAAATTAGTCGGAGATTGGTCCTATGTCAGCAATTATAAAATCATTTTAAACAGAAGAAACCCGTTTACCCCTGTATTCAATAAACTCCACCATGACGAATCAGGCCTATCATTGATAAAATAAAATATAAATACCTTCATTTTAGATTCCGACTATTTTCATGGCAGCAAAGGAGTGTTACATGCGAATAATTTCATGGAATGTTAACGGCATCCGAGCCGTTGTTAAAAAGGGGTTTTGGGATTGGTTCAATCTGGCAACCCCTGATATAATGTGCTTTCAAGAAACCAAAGCGCAGCCCGATCAATTGGATGAAACCCTGACAAAACCATTGGGTTATCACGCCTATTATCACTCAGCTGAGCGCAAGGGCTATAGTAGTGTTGCTACCTGGTGTAAGACTAAGCCGCTTTCTGTTGAGACTGCCATTCTGGATGATTCCTTCAATCGTGAAGGCCGCATTGTTTTAACCGAACATCCCAAATTCTTTTTATATAATGTCTATTTTCCCAATGGGCAGAAGGACCAGGATCGTTTGGACTATAAGCTACGCTTCTATGGAGCCCTGCAAGAACACATGCGTGAAAAGGATAAAATCAAGCCAGTAATCGTTGTCGGTGATTTTAATACCGCTCATACCGATATTGATCTGGCGCGACCAAAACCCAATGAAAAAACCTCTGGATTCCTGCCTGAAGAACGAGTCTGGGTTGATCGTTATCTGGATACAGGATTCGTAGACACCTTTCGTAAAGAACATCCCAACGCCAAGGGCTATTACTCCTGGTGGAGTTTCCGAGCTAATTCAAGAGTAAACAACGTGGGCTGGAGAATTGATTATTTTCTGGTGAGCGAAAAGATCGAGGATCAGGTAGAAGCCTCCCGGATCCACCCCAATGTCATGGGCTCCGATCATTGTCCCATCAGTTTGGTCCTGAAGTAATCATGAAATATATACACTACCAGGCGGGGATTCCAATCTCCACTTGGTTAACCGAACAGAGATCCAGCTAATATGCCAGAACTCCCTGAAGTTGAAACCGTAGTTCGTGGTCTCCAACAAACCATTGTTGGTGAGACCATTATTGATTTGGAAGTTCCCTGGGATAAAGCATTGAATCCAGATGATGCCTATGATTCTCTGGTAGGTAAAACAATCCAAAGCGTTACCCGGCGAGCTAAATTTATCATTATAAAACTAGAAACCGGGGCTTTGGTCGTCCATTTGCGCATGACTGGGAAGCTTACTCCTGTTTTCCCTGAGAAGTGGATCACAGTAATCCTTCATTTTCAATCCGGGAATGCGCTTTATTTTCAGGATATGCGCAAATTTGGCAGAATGATCTACACCGACGATCCTGCTGATCTCCTGGGTCACCTTGGTCCTGAACCCCTGGACGAAGATTTTACTGCTGCGATTTTCTTAAAGATGCTTAGCTCCAAACAGCGCACCATAAAGCCCCTGTTACTCGATCAAACCTTTTTATCCGGACTGGGTAATATCTATGTCGATGAAGCCCTGTTTCTGGCTGGGATCCAACCACAGAGTATAGCGTCAGCTGTTCCTGCGAAAAATGGTGTGCTGCTGCACCAGGCGATCCAGAGTATTCTCAGTGCCAGTATCAAAGCCCAGGGTACAACCATCTTGAACTTCAGTCATGGTGACAATCAAAGTGGGACCTACCAGGCAGCGTTACAGGTCTATGGTCGCAAAGCCCAGCCCTGTTTAATCTGTGAAACCCCCATTGAGAAAATCAAACTGGGACAACGGGGCACCCATTTTTGTCCAAAATGTCAGCTAAACTATAACTGAAATATTCGGTCTTCTGGTATTCTCAGGAGTTCCCCCGAAAAGCGGTAACCATCTGTAGTTGAGTCTATTAAATCGATTATGACATTATGAGCTTGGGCAACATTCTTAATATCAGATACTTGTAAGCACAATATTTTTGAATTTCCCCCTAAACAGAATCCCGGAGGGATGTAATGTGAATATCTGCAGGTGCAACCTGCAGTTAGAGAAAATGGATAAAACAAACTCTGGAAGAGTTTAACAATGTTTGGCTAATACATAAATGTACTTTATAAACTATAAGTGTTTGCCGTACAGTTCAACCCTTTCCCGTCTTCGTCCTACGGACTTCGCCGTGGCGCAGCAGGGTTGGATAACACATATATCTTTTGCCACGGATTACATCCCTGGCTACTCACATTTATCCCCTTCGGGGAACTTGATTATTTCTACTCCTGTAATTTTACATAAGTTAATATTGACGGCTTCGCAAAAAGTAGTTGAGAAATCATGGAATATGCCCTAAATACATTAAATACAACCACATATCGCAAACAGGTCTAAACTCATGAATATCAACACTCTGCGTCTCTGCGATCTCTGCGAGAGAGACTTTTGCGGGATCGTCAATATTATTCATATTGCACAAACTCATCAAGTCACTTCTACTGAAACACCCTCAATTTCAGATTATTACAATGACGAAAGAGAAGCTTCTGTATTCCATTAAACCACTTCAGTCTACACCCTAAGATTAGCCCGACAGGCTGTCTTTTAGCACATCTTCCGGAAATGGAAAAATGATGTTGCCATCAAATTGGCTTATGATTGAGCTATTTTGGGTGCTTGTACTTTTAACAGGAAGAAGGCCAGACCTGCCGTAATAAGTGCTAAGGAAATCGCATATAGTGTGGTGGGACCAAACATTTCAACAATAAGCCCTGCCACTGAGATATACATGATAATGACGGGAGCCACGGCTGTATCCAAAGCAGCATAATAAAGTTTTCGATCTCCCTGTTCTCCTGCAAACTCATATACAAATACCATAAATGACGATTGTCCGGCACCAAAACCCATGCCCACAAAGAAAAATGCCAGATAAGCCATCCAGGGTTCACTGGCTATGATGGCCATGAAGCCAGCCAGAATATGACCCACAAAAAAACCACTGATAACCAGTTTGCGACCATAGAGATCCCCCAAATAGCCGAACAGAACATTAAAAATGGCCTGCCCTACGACCAGGAAAAAAGTAAAGGTTCCTGCCGCGCTTAAGGGAAGTCCAAAACGGGCTTGGAGATCGACCCCGTAAAAAGCCAGCGGCATCATGGTGGCGGCCCCTAAAGCACGGCTGATGATATAGTTTCGAAAATTCTTATCATTGATGTAAATTGATTTCAGTCTTGGCCACCAATGATCAACTTGCTCAGGATTAACTTTGGGCGGGTGGATTACCTTGATAAATATGAAAAAGATATTCCCCAGTAGAATGGCCACCGTCATGATTA
>JAOZSM010000238.1 GCA_029939675.1 Fidelibacterota bacterium | reverse complement strand
AGTTTTGCTATTCCATTACTATCTCTGCTTGACATTGTATTTTCACACAGCCTCTTAAGTCGTGGGCTGCTGATTCAGCTATTTTAAGAAGAACCGTTTCAACGGTTTGTTTTCAGACATTAAGGACAAACACAAAATATTTCTTTCACTCGAAGCTCACACATGAACCCGGATTATTCGTATTCATGTGTGAGTTATTGTGTCGTGTCAAAGATTTCTTAACGGATCAGAACTGCTTTCTGAACAGCTCTGAATTCAGGGCTTGTAAATGTGATCAAATAGACCCCGCTGGCAACTGACTCACCACTATTGTTTAAACCATTCCACTCCAGCGAATAATAACCGGCCTGTTTTGCCGGTTCTGCATAATTCCAAATCGCGTGACCCAACAAATCAAAAATGGTGACTTTCACATCAGTAGTCCTGGGGAGTTCATATTGGACAGTCGTGCTCGGGTTAAAGGGATTGGGATAGTTATCGTGTAATGCAAATGCCTCGGGGATACTGACTATATCCGGTGTTAGAACGCCCCCACTCTGAGTTGAAACCTTGATATTCAATATTTCATATTCCAGGTTTCCATGGCCCAGGGTTATCATTGTAGGCAAAGGTGTATTATCAAAAGAATATACCAGTTGATGGGTCTCATCAGCACCTTTATGACTAGAAACGTTATGGTCCGGGAGGTTTAAATTAAGATTCCCCGTATAGATAATTTCCAGGCCAACCAGAGCTTGAGTAGAATTCAGGAAAAGCATATTATCTCGAACCTCTGCGCTAGCTTCAGCTAATTCCGCGGGTCGAGCCAGATCGCTGCCAATAATGATATTAACGATGGAAACAAGATCTCCAATATCTACCATATCATCACTATTCAGATCAGCATAAAATATTTCCAAATTTGTGGGATCTGCCCCCTGTCCTAGAATAATATTCACCAGGCGAACCACATCCTGGATATTGATCTGGCCATCTGAGTTAATATCACCAAGACCACCGCCAGCACTTGTTGTTGGAGGCATAATCACAAAATCAATCCAGGCACAATCACTTCCATGCGATACTGATCCGTCTTTTTCATATTTCCAGCTAAAATCATGCAGTCCGGGAGTGACACTATAGGTAACCTCAGTCCAGGGGATCTCTCCCTGCCACTGATCTACCAGTGAGCCATCCATATAGAACTTAAGTCCATCATAAAAGGTCATACCGGACTCAGAAGAAACTTTATATCTGAAGGAGAGATCACCAGGCTCTGTTACATCCAGAACCAGACTGAGCTCAGAGTTCTGACTATCGCCTACATTCCCGGAGCATGCGGCATAGTTACCTTCAAAAACGTCCTGTGACTGAACCAACCAATCAACATGACCGGCCAACTGCCAGTCAAACCCTGAAAAGTTACCGCTTTCAAAGTCTTCCACTACCAAACCAGCTATCAAAGTAAAATGCCCCTGCGCAGTATAGCCCTGATCACCCGTAGCTTCCCAATCAAAGGTAATAATATTTCCAACTGGCGTTGCTGGATTAACAATGATTGCAAAAGCTGCTGTCTGTAAATTTCCACTGCCCATACCCGAAAGGGAAATAGGATCATCTGGTAGAGTAATGTTGATATCGTCCGAAGTCAGGCTGATTTGAACTGCCGCCAGACCGCTACTCCCCTGATTTTCTATGTCCAGGGTAAGATCCGTGGTTTCGCCAATATCCAGTCGATGATTATCATTATCATCGACCTGAACATCAACTATGGCGATCACAGGTGCGTGCAGTACCAGATCAAAATCGAAAACCCAAGTCAGTTGATCCGCAGATAATTCCAGAGACATTGGGGCAGGATAGTTATCAGGACATTCACCTGAAATACTTATAAAATAGGGTCCCAGGATTGCACTTGAATCGGGAGCAAGCGCAGGAATAGCATCAGCAAGTTGGTCAAGTATCGTTGCATAGGTGTTATTTGTTTCCAGATCACCGTCCACGATAAATGCCGTATCAACACCCAGGTTTTGTACAGTAAAATAGAGATCAACAAATTCACCGAAATCTGCTTGACCATTATTGTTTCCAACCAGATCATCCACAACAACCTGAGTAACAGTCAGATAAGGTCCATCTGGAGTAATAACATCGATCTCGCCAAACCAGGGCTGTAGATTCTGACCCGTGATCACCAAATCAACCACTCCGGGCGTAATGCTGGTGGGATCAAATGTGAGGGTTGCATCTCCAAAGGCATCGGTTTGTCTGCTAGACACATTCTGACCATTGAAATTCAGGGAAACATAGGTATAGGCTGGGGCGGTTATCACCAGTTCATTGCTGCCCATAATGATGGCATTAGGAACTGACACAGTGGCAGGTTCAGGCACGCCCATATAGGTCATGAGGGATGGATCTCCGAATAGCTCATAAATTTCCCAGTAATAATTTGCCCGGGAAGAAGAACTCTCGGTAACTGCCAGATTACCTCGATAGATCATGGCTGAATTGGTAATGGTCCACTCTGATTCAGGTTCGCCGTGATCATGGAAGAGGCCATCATACATTCCCCAACCGGTTTGCTCGTAAGTGGCACCGGAAGAGACTACCGGACCATTTCCTACACCCCAATAATAATCTTCATCCCAATAAGTGCTGTTGGTTCCTCCAATATACCCAATAGCCCCTTTGTCAGGAGCCCTCAGAAAAGCCTCTCCGATGCATTCTGGAGTATCAAATTTGGCAGTTAAACAAGCATTGGCGATGGCTGTAAAATACTGCTCATTATTGGTCAGGGCATTCACGTTTGCAATACTAAGAGCAGGGTCGGCCCAGGAGGTGGGGCTACCATGGGCGGTATAATTGGCGAAGGCAACACCGGCTGATAAGTTTGACCTGATGAGGGCTGCACTTGAGCCTGATGCCGGATAGAGATAAGTATGTGACTCAATTCCATGGTCCAGGTTAAAATATTGCTGAGTGCCATAATTGATCTGACCATTGCCATGAGTCGGTCCATAGGTGCCATCCACACCGGCGATCATGACTACTTCTCCCAGATAACTGGGATCAGTCATAGCGTATTGTTCATATAGTAAAGTTTTGGTGACCATGGTTTCTAATTGACTAACTGTAGCAGCCGGAAACCGCCCCAGATACATATCTGGCAGCATATCCCCGGTCATTTCTGCATAATATCGATCAGTAATATGGGAACCGTGGCTACCATTGGGAGCTGGAACCTGATCCCGATCGCCAACCAGCAGGACAAAACTGGGTGCCGGATCCTCTACTGTTCCAGCATCGTAGAGACCCTGTAACCAATTCTCAATAGCTGTGTTGGTTGTACCCAGTCCATCTGCTCCCAGATAACCTTCGATGATGGTATAGCCCTGCCTTTGTTTCCACTGAATAAAGGGCTGCAAGGCAGTCTGAAACATATTATGGGAAACGATTACCATTTTGATCGGTGCACTTACCAGGTCGTCGCGGGTGCCATTTGGGGGAACTAGTGAAGTTATTTGACGATGTAATGCTGAAAATACCTGAGTATTCTTTTGAGTTTTCGTGGCTTGAGTTAAGGCCCAGTCAGACTGAGACAGATCAATCCGAATTTTGAGATGATGATGGATACGAAGCTCCCCTGTAACTGGATTATACTCAACCGGTCGAATCTTCAATAAACCGATATTGGCATCGCGTAAATAACCCAGCACGTTCAGGTTCAGCTGCTGCTCATCCAGAAAACGGTCTTCGGCATAAAGATCATTGTTCATGATGAAGGGGACACTGTTGGGATCAATATTTTTAGCCAGGGATGGCTGGGCTGGAAATACGGGAGCGGTAAATCCCAGGGCTCTCAAATTGAAGGTCTCAGTTTCTGAGTAGATCAGCGAAACTTGAAAATCAGCGCCTTGGGGTAATTCAATAAGACGGTTCATACTGGGTAGCTGTGGGGCACCTTCTTCCAGGGTTCTATGATATCCGGGGATGGTAATTTGGATAAATTCACCATGCAACGAGACAGTTGGTTCGATGGATATTTCATGGATATTCACATCAAATTCAGCCCCATTCTGATCGAGCTGGCTTAAGCTGATCTCAGTTAGATCACTCCTGAAAGTAAGGTCCAGAGCATAAGCTTGACTAACAGCGGATACCAGGAACAGGATGGTCATCAATTGGTTTCGCATATTTTTTTTCATTATATTTTTCCCTTGCGTGTCATTTATCAATACAGGTCGGCAAATTTGCTGCCAACAGGCAGAAAACAAACTAACATTTTGCTCAAGACCGGCAGTGAAGTGCCACAGGAAAACATAAAAAAGGTACCACCCATTATGAGGTTTAATTAGTATCTGTCCATAAAGTTGCTATTTCCAAAAATACAGGAAACCATTGAAATGGTTACAATCATCCTTAAGTGCATAGCAGCCCACGACTTAAGTCGTGGGTTTCTGGTTCGGTAATCTTAAGTGGAACCGTTTCAACGGTTTGTTTTCAGACATTAAGGACAGACACTAAATTAGTATTATACTAATTTCACTTCAGAGTGGCACGATAGGCTTAATATCCGTAGGTCAAAAGACGAACTGAGTCCCCTCCTCGGGTTAATGGCACTAACATAATCCACATATTATTTATATTTTCGGTATTTTCCAATCTT
>JAOZSM010000237.1 GCA_029939675.1 Fidelibacterota bacterium | reverse complement strand
GTAGATGTAGATGGTCTCAGTTTCCGTGATCACCGACGTTTCGATGTTTATGCCCCCTTCCTGCAAATCAATGAATTGGGCGAGACCGGTTTTCCCACCTATTCTTTTGATCCAGGAGAAATCTCGGATCTGATCCTTTTTTGTGAAAATGTGGGTAGCCTGGGCAGTAGTAACCTGACTGCAACTTTGCGGAGTGCCGACCCTGATATAGAAATCCTTGATTCCATCGCTGTTTTTAGTGATGCAGAACCAGGCGAACTTTGTGATAACGCCAACTCAAGTTTTCAGGTAAATATTAATACACAGGTTACCGTAGGGGTCCAGATTCCATTCCAAATTGAATTTACTGATGATCTGGGTTTTGTCGATAGCAAGGCCTTTCTATTGCCCATCGGTACACCTGGGCCTGGTGATCCTACCGGTCCAGACGCAGGCGGCTATTTTTGTTACAGTGATCAGGACCTGGCGTATGCCCTGGCACCTGTGTATGACTGGATCGAGATTGCTCCAAGTCTGGGAGGATCTGGAATTGAAGTTCCGCTTTCAGACAATGGCAGCAATCAGGAAGATATTGATCTGATAAGTTTACCCTTTAACTTTGGTTTTTACGGTATTGATTACGATCAGATCTCCATCTGTTCTAATGGCTATGTTGCTCTGGGTGAAAGTGAAACTGCTCTCTTCCGTAATTATCCCATGCCGAGTCCTCTGGGTCCCAATCCCATGATCGCTGCTTTCTGGGATGATCTGGTTATGGGTGGTGGTGATGTGTATACTTACTTCAATGCCTCAGAACACTTTTTTGTGATCGAATACCATGATCTACGGAATTCTTATTCTAATTCCACAGAGAAATTTCAGATCATTCTCTATGATGATGACTACTACGGCAGTACGGATGGGAATGGCGATATTAAGATCCAGTATCATACCTACAATAATGACAATCCCGGTAGTTCCTACTCCTCTAGTCATGGTCAGTATTCCAGTACTGGATTGAAGAATCACACTGGTCTGGTTGGTCTGGAATATACTTACAACAACTCATGGGCACCAACTGCGCATGTACTTTCCGATGGCTCAGCCATACTCTTTACTACCCGTACTGATGCTGTGCTGCCCTGTCCAGGTTGGGCTCGCGGTGATATCAACCATGATGGATATCGCAATGTTCAGGATCTGATCATTCTGGTAAATACCATTATGGGACAGACCACCATTGGTGAATGCGAATTTTGGGCTGCTGATATGTCCCAGGATTCTACAATCTCAGTGGGTGATATTGTCCTGCTGGTAGATGAAATTCTGGACAACACTCTCGCTCGTTCCAGTTCTAATGAGCCGGGACAGGCGGACTTTATTCTGGATGGCGGTAGTCTGATCCTGCGTTCTTCCAAACCTGCTGAAGCATTTGCTTTTACTGTCAATTCCAGTACTCAGCCGAGTATCTTGAATCATTCCGGTCTGACAATGATTACCAGGAATATTGGTGATGAGTTACGGGTCCTGGGATATTGGGTCGGGGCTGCTCCAAATCAAGTTGAACTCATGAAATTTCCTACGTCAGATTTTGAGATTACTTATCCTGAGGCAGCTGGAGCAGCTGGCGTGCTCATGAAAACTGGTATTGTTGAGATACCTGAAACTTTTGCTATTACTGCAGTTTATCCCAATCCTTTTAATCCGACTGTAAATATCAGCTTTAGTCTGCCAACTGCTGACGAAGTTAACGTTCGCATTTTTAATGCCCTTGGACAGGAAATAAGTCATAGTCTGATGCAAGTACCGGCTGGTGAACATGTTTATAGCTGGCAGGGTCTGGATCAGAATAATCACTTAGTCAGTTCAGGGATCTACTTTGCCAGAATATCAATTGCAGATTCACAGCAGATGGTGAAACTGACTCTGCTGCGCTAGAGGCAGGGATCATTTAGAACAGGGGATCACCTATGAATAAAAACCTTTTACTTGTTGAAGATGATGCTGAGATCATCAGCCTCCTTAGAGAAGGTCTTAGATACGAAGGATTTGAACTGACCATTTCCCGTGATGGTGATAGTGGTTTGGAAAAAGCTCGTCAGGGAGATTATGGTCTTATTCTTATGGATTGGATGCTACCTGAAATGGCGGGAATCGATGTAGTTCGAGCCCTCCACGAGGACAATATCCATACGCCTGTGATCATGCTGACTGCCAGACACGATGAACTGGATAAAGTAGCAGCACTGGAAGCTGGTTGTGATGATTATATCACAAAGCCCTTTAGCATTAAGGAACTGGTAGCCCGGATCAACGCTGTGATGCGCCGTGCGGTCACCCATATCCAGGATGAAGATGGAGCTGCCCGTATCATTAGTAAGGGAGATTTGGCCATTGATCTGGAAAAACGATCCGTCATCATTCGCGGAGCAGAAATTCAACTCACTGCCACGGAATTTAATCTTCTGACCCTCCTTATTCGTCAGCCGGGACGCGTGTATAGTAGGAAACAATTACTGGATATTGTCTGGGACTACTCTTTTGAAGGTTATGAAAATACAGTCAATACCCATGTCAACCGCTTGCGATCCAAGATTGAGAAAAACCCAAATAAACCGGAGTATGTACTAACGGTCTGGGGTGTTGGCTATAAATTTTCAGATGAGATAGATATCTGATCCTATCCCATGGTTGAGATTCACCGCATACCCCTGTACCGTACGCTGACCTTCAAGGTCTCACTGGCACTGATCCTGTTTTTTATGATCAATGGTGTTCTACTCGTACTTTGGAACCAGGCTGATCTCCTAAATGAGATGGAAATTGAAATTCAGACAGCCTACCGCCATACAGCAACGGAAATTTCTGAAGAGCTTCAAAAAAATAAGACCGACACCCAAAACTTGTCGGTCTTTTTTGATTCATTAGCCTTTAGCTATCCTGGTATGGAATTATTTTTAGTTAACCCGGACGGCAAAATTCAAGAACATGGCAGTTATGTACCATCTTCCGTGATTAAGCCCTTTGTATCCATAGACGTGCTTGATTCATTTATCCGGGCAGATACCAGTGATTATCCCATAGAAATACCGATTCCCACAGCCAGCGATCTTGATTTTGTATTCTCTGCTGCAACAGTTGGTTCTACCCAGAACCCGGAAGCCTATGTGCTGGTCACCATGATCGAGGGTGGTGAAGATATTCAAACTAGTTGGTGGGAGGAATATGGTTCACTCTTGACCCGGACCATAGTATTCAGTTTGATTATCGCTGCTTTAGCTGGTGTATTGTTCTGGTATTTTCTAACCCGACGAATTGACCGGGTTGCTCATGCTGTCCAAAGTTATCGCGCAGGCAATAATGGTATTGACCTGAATGATCATGGAAGAGATGAGATTGGCCACGTCTCTAAACATGTGGGTGAGATGATGGAACGGATCGACTCAATGTTTGATGAATTGGGTCGCAAAGAGAAAATGCGTACTGAACTATTGGCTTCGGTAAGTCATGAATTACAAACACCTCTAACTGTGATGCAGGGCAATATTGAAACCCTGGTTGAACATCGTGCCAAGATGACCGAGGAAGATCTACACCAGAAATTGGAAGCAGTTTATAATCAGGCTCGCCACATGAGTGCTTTGATTGATGACATGTTTGATGTAGCTGTTTTGGAAACTGGTCAGATGAAGATTAATCCAGAGCCATTTCCCATGGTAGAACTGGTGGAAGATGTGCTGCAGACCTATGCTTTGCTAATTGATCAGTCCAGACTAACCCTTGAACGCAATTTCACAGAAGCCCTGCAAACTGTCAATGCTGATCCACTAAGAATTCGACAGGTCATTCGCAACTTACTCAGCAACGCTATCAAATATTCTCAACCCGGGGGCAAGATCAAAATCTCGACTGAGGTTAAACAGAATGAGGTGCTAACCTTCCGCATTGAAGATACTGGAATCGGAATTGCCGAAGAGGATCTTGAAAATATCTTCAAAAGTTTCTATCGCTCAAAACAGTACCCCAATCACGCCATAAAAGGGACTGGACTCGGTCTGCATATTTGTCAGCATATTCTGAAACTGCACGATACTGGTCTGGAAGTCAAGAGTCGCCGGGATGTGGGTAGCACTTTTTCTTTTGACCTGAAGTTGTATAAAGAAGTTGTAACCATCTAGTCCACACTCGCTCTAAAACCAGGTAAACTAAAGTAAGGGAATTTGATATGTCTCAGGAAGTTGTTACTGAAAGTGGACTAAAATATATTGAACTGGAAGAGGGCACTGGAAAAGCTCCCTTAAGTGGTCAGGGTGTGATGGTTCACTATACTGGCACATTAGAAGATGGAACCAAATTTGACAGTTCGGTCGATCGGAATAAACCTTTTAGTTTCACCATAGGGATTGGACGAGTTATCCAGGGTTGGGATGAAGGTGTCATGTCTATGAAAGTAGGCGGAAAACGACGCTTGATCATTCCCGCTGAACTGGGGTATGGAGCCCGGGGAGCAGGTGGTGTTATCCCGCCAAATGCTACGCTGATTTTTGATGTTGAACTGCTGGAAATTCGCTAGAGCGAACAGCCAATATGATATCTGCTGAATTACAGAAGATTCTAGCCGAAAATAGTCTTTCTTTACTTTACTTTTCAACTCCCAGCTGTAATGTTTGTAAGGTTTTGAGAC
>JAOZSM010000236.1 GCA_029939675.1 Fidelibacterota bacterium | reverse complement strand
CGATCGTTCCGACGTTCACGTGAGGTTTGGTACGATCAAATTTTTCTTTTGCCATCTTTAATTCCTCCAGACTTGCTTATTCAGTCTTAAGATTTTTCAAATACTTTTTCAGCGATATTATTTGGAACCAGACCATAGTGATCGAACTGCATACTAAAGACAGCCCGGCCCTGAGTCAATGAACGGAGATCCGTCGCATATCCAAACATCTCAGACAGTGGTACATAGGCATTTACTACCTGGGCGTCTTTGCGAGGAATCATACCCTGCACTTTACCCCGGCGTGATGATATATCACCCATCACATCACCTAGATATTCTTCAGGTACCACAACCTCAACAGCCATTGTAGGCTCCATCAGTCTCGGATTGGCTTTTTTACAAGCAGCCTGAATAGCCATAGATCCAGCGATCTTAAAGGCCATTTCTGAAGAATCAACATCATGATAACTACCATCATAGAGCTCAACACGAACATCCATGAGCGGATAGCCTGCCAGAACACCATTTTTCAAGGCGTCCTGAATTCCTTTATCTACAGCGGGGATGTATTCACGCGGAATGGCACCACCGACAATTTTATTTTCAAAATGATAACCCTTACCAGACTCATTGGGGCCAACTCTGATCATAACATGACCATACTGTCCTTTTCCACCTGTCTGACGGGAAAATTTTGTATTCTGCTCAACATTTTCGGAAATGGTCTCAACATAGGCAACCTGAGGGGTACCGACACGGGCATTCACTTTAAATTCACGCATCAGACGGTCAACGATAATCTCCAAATGAAGCTCACCCATACCCCGGATAATGGTCTGACCTGTTTCATGATCAACATGCACCAGAAAGGTAGGATCTTCTTCTGCCAGCTTGGCCATGCCAATCGTCAAAGCATCGTTATCAGCTTTGGATTCTGGCTCAATCGCCACAGAAATAACAGGTTCCGGAAAGTCCATTGCTTCCAACACCAGCGGATGCTTCTGATCACACAGCGTATCGCCCGTTCGTGTATTCCTCAGACCGATAGCTGCTGCAATTTCACCAGCATAAATCTCATCACGCTCTTCACGTTTAATCGAGTGCATAACCATCAAACGACCAACACGTTCCTTTTTCCCTCTAACGGAATTAAGAACGGCATCGCCTGTTTTTACTGACCCGGAGTAAACCCTGAAAAAGGTTAATTTACCCACATAAGGATCAGTCATAATCTTAAAAGCCAGGGCAGAGAATGGTTCATCCTCACTTGCCTCACGCTTTACAATCTTCTCACTATCATCAACATCATGTCCTTCTACCGGCGGAAGATCCAACGGAGATGGCAGATAATCAATGATGGCATCCAGCAGACGCTGAACACCTTTATTCTTGAATGCAGACCCAACCATGGTTGGGATCATGGACCCATCAAGCGTCGCAGCACGAATAGCAACCCGGATTTCTTCCGACTCTAAATCTTCACCTTCCAGATACTTCTCAAGTAGCGAATCATCATAACTGGCGACTTCTTCAATCAGCTTATGGCGAAATTCTTCAGCCTTTTCAGCCATATCTTTGGGTATATCACTATATTCAAAATGAGCTCCCAGGGAGCTATCATTATATAGAATTGCTTTCATGGAGAGCAGATCGATCAGGCCTGTGAACATGTCGCCTGCCCCAATCGGTAATACGATGGGGACTGGATTGGCACCCAGACGCTTTTTAATCATCTCCAGAACATTGTAAAAATCAGCGCCTGTCCGATCCATCTTATTAACAAAAGCGATCCGTGGCACACCATATTTATCAGCTTGACGCCAAACTGTCTCACTTTGCGGTTCAACACCACCAACGGCGCAGAACAAGGCAACGGCCCCATCCAACACGCGCAGACTTCGCTCAACTTCTACAGTAAAATCAACGTGTCCCGGGGTATCAATGATATTAATCCGATGATCATTCCAGAAGGCTGTTGTAGCAGCGGAGGTAATGGTAATTCCCCGCTCCCGCTCCTGATCCATCCAATCCATTGTGGCAGCACCATCGTGCACCTCACCAATTCGATGAGTTCGTCCGGTATAGTAAAGAATACGTTCTGTTGTAGTCGTCTTACCAGCATCAATATGAGCCATGATGCCGATGTTTCTTACATTACTAAGAGCAGTTTTCTTCACAGCTTACCTAAAATGAGCAAAGGCTTTATTCGCCTCGGCCATCCGGTGAGTATCCTCACGTTTTTTAATGGAACCACCTTCATTATTGGCGGCACCGATTAACTCAGCGGCCAATTTTTCAGACATGGTTTTCTGAGAGCGCTTCTTCGAGTAAGCAATGATCCAGCGATAAGCCAGGGCCTGCCTCCGGGCAGTACGAACTTCAACCGGAACCTGATAGGTAGCCCCACCAACTCGTTTGGACTTAACCTCAACGATAGGTGCGACATTTTCAATTGCCTTTTTAAATAGTTCCAAAGGATCACTCTTGGTCTTTTGCTCAATAATATCAAAAGCACCATAGAGAATCTTTTCACTAAGACCCTTTTTTCCTCGTTCCATCAAATAGTTGATAAAACGAGCAACGCCCACATCGTTGTGAACTGGATCAGGTAAAATACTTCTTTTTTCTGGTCTACGTCTTCGCATCAGTCAATTTCTTATGATTTTGGTCGTTTAGCGCCATAGCGTGAACGACTTGTTCGCCGGTTTTCAACTCCGGCAGTATCCAATGTGCCACGAATAATGTGGTAACGAACACCTGGAAGATCCTTTACACGACCACCCTCTATCAAAACGATGGAGTGCTCCTGCAAATTGTGACCTTCTCCAGGGATATAAGCTGTCACTTCATATCCGTTAGCTAAACGGACACGCGCTACTTTCCGAAGAGCCGAGTTAGGCTTTTTCGGGGTAGTCGTATAAACTCTTGTACACACGCCCCTTTTTTGAGGACATGATTTCAGTGCTGGTGCCTTTTTCTTCTTCACAAGGCCTTTTCTGCCTTTGCGCACCAATTGATTAATCGTGGGCATTTAATCTCCTTTTAAAAAGCCGCACAGTATAATTTCTGACCCATGAGCAGTCAAGGTCATTTATTCACTTTCGGGCTCTGAATTTGCTCGGGCTACAACCTTCGCTTCTTCCCTCTGTTTCCTTACTTCCAACACTTGTTCGGCAATCTCATTCGCAGGACCTTCCGTTTCGATCTTACGATATTTTGCTAAACCGGTTCCGGCAGGAATGAGGCGACCAACAATGATATTCTCCTTTAAGCCACGCAAGGTATCTGTCTTGGCATTAATGGCAGCATTGGTCAATACTCGTGTGGTTTCCTGGAAGGAAGCAGCAGAGAAAATACTCTCTGTATTCAGAGAGGCTCTGGTTATACCTAATAGTAATGGTGTATGGGTGGCAGGCTCAGCATCCCGATATTCCGGAAGGACTGCATCCCTGGCTTTCAGATCAGTAACCGCATCTTCCATATCTTTGCGGTCTACCAACTGATGCTCCATGAAAGCAGACTCGCCTGCGTTCTCCACAACAACCATTTTAAGAATTTTATCATTTTCAATCTGGAACTGAAACTTATTTACACGATCCTGGTGAAGATGTTTCGTATCACCTGGATTTTCTACTTGGATCTTCTGCATCATCTGACGAACAATAGTCTCAATATGCTTATCATTAATACGAACTCCTTGAAGCCGGTAAACTTCCTGAATCTCATTTACCAGGTATTCCTGAACTTCGCGTTCGCCCTTAATGCGCAAAATATCCTTAGGTGAAACAGGACCCTCACAGAGTCGGTCACCAGCCTGGATATAATCACCATCCAGAACAATGATATGACGTCCATAAGGAATTGAATATTCATATTTTACATTATCAGGAGTCTCAACTAGGATAGTCCGTACACCCCGTTTAAGGTCACCGTAATTAACGATACCGGCGACTTCTGTTACTACAGATGGATCTGCCGGGTTACGAGCCTCAAACAGCTCAGCAACACGTGGCAAACCACCAGTAATATCAGCAGTTCTCGATTTACCCTTGAGGAATTTGGCCAAAGTTATTCCAGGGGGAATCTCCTGACCATCTTCAACCGTCAAAACAGCCCCAACTGGCAGTACAATATCCTTACCGATCAGTTTGCCTTCCCCATCAACGATCTCAATCCGCGGTGTCATGCGCATTCCCCGAGCATCTGTGATAGTTCGTTCAACCTTACCACTTTCTCCTGACTCTTCGACAAAGGTCATATCTTCAACAATCTCAACAAAGCGGATTGTTCCACCACTCTGAGCGATAATAAAATCAGTACGTGGGTCCCAGCGTACAAGCCCTTGACCACGGGAAACTTTTTCACCATCAGCCACTTCAACAATACTGGCATAAGGAACGTTTGCCCGAGTAAGCGCTCGATTATTATCGTCAACAATCTCAACGTAATTATTACGAACCAGGGAAATTCTTCCCAAATCCTTATTTACGTCTGTCACACGAAGACCGGGGGAGTAACGAATGGTACCATCAAATTTCGCTGATAATTCACTCTCTTCAATAATACGTGAAGCAGTACCACCAATATGGAAAGTACGTAACGTAAGCTGAGTACCTGGTTCTCCAATTGCCTGGGCCGCCATAATACCGACAGCTTCACCAGCGTTTACCAGTTTGGCAGTTGACAT
>JAOZSM010000041.1 GCA_029939675.1 Fidelibacterota bacterium | reverse complement strand
ATTTAAAGGTTTTTGATCACCTTACGGATAGCGTTTCCAATATGATCAATGCCGGCTGCTGTTATGGTTAGAGCTGGGGCCAAGCGTACGACTGTCTTGTGGGTTTCCTTGGCATAGATACCTTCATCCAGTAACATGAGCGAGACCTTGTGTCCATCCAGACCGGGTTTGTCAAACATTTCAAAAGCGGTTAACAGACCAGCACCTCGGCCCTCTTTGATCTTATCAGGGAATTCTTTTTTAATACTCTCAAAATGACCCTGAAGACGATCACCCATGACCCGGGCATTCTTGGCAAGCTCTTCATCGACCATTGATTTGATTGCAAAAACTGCTGTGACCGAGGCCAGGGGAAATCCACCAAAAGTCGACCCTTCCGAGCCAGGGGTCAGAACATCGATCACTTCGCGGCGTCCAGCCACGAAGGAGACGGGCATAATGCCCCCACCAGCGGCTTTTCCACAAGCCATCAGGTCTGGAGTCACCCCGTAGAGTTGATGGGCAAAATGGGCCCCTGTGCGCGCAAATCCGGTTTGCACCTCATCCACACAATACAGCACATTATACTCTTTACATAATTCAGCTACCCGGGGATGGTAATCAGCAGTAGGCAGGATCACGCCAGCCTCTCCCTGAATGGGCTCAACAATAAAGGAGGCGATGCGATCGCCTTTTTCCTTGAACAAATCTTCCAGAGCCTGGGCATCGTTAAAAGGGACGACCTCTATGCCAGGCAGAAAGGGACCAAAATCTTCTTTAGCTGTCGGATCGGTAGAAGCAGAAACCGCAAATAGTGAGCGACCATGAAAATTTTCAGCTGCCACTACGATAATGGCTTCATTGGCAGGAATACCTTTTACCCGATAGCCCCAACGTCGGGATAATTTGGCCATCAACTCAGGAGCTTCGACACCGGCAACTTTGGGAACCACTTTATCCATTTTTGTAATGGCCGTTGCTGCCATGAGAAAAGCAGCCATATACTTATGTCTAATCGACCGAGGAACAGTGGGTATTTTTTCATCCCGGAGATGGGCGATCACTGCATCAACGATGGTTTTATTCAATTGCCCCTGATTGACTGCAGAGTAACAACACAGTCCATCCAGCAATTCTTCTTCGATATAGGCTTTTATACCTTCAGGATCTGGCTTTCTACAGATCAGAGTAGAACTGTCATGCACAGTACTGACAACCACGTTTTCCAGAGGAGCGTAATTCTGCCCACCCTTCGCTAATTCAATGGCTGCGTGTTCTGCTGGTCCTAAATCACCAATACGAATACCATTGACAGTAAGATTATCACCATACCCTGAAATTTTTACATCGCTCATTTATAAAACCTCCTTTAATTAAATAGTCCTTGTTTACTCTTTGTCACTCTGACCGCAGGATGGCCCTGGGGAAAATCTTAGCCCTAAACTGAAAACCCCCACTGGCCAGGCAGATCCTTCATTCTATTCAGGATGACTATATGACGAACCAGTTATGCGAAGGAGACCTTCAATCAGTTAAAATTTAAAGGTCAGCAAATGGGTGATAAACTGAGGATCCATAGCCCGACCAATTCCAAAGACCATAGTTGACAAGGCAACAAACGGGCCAAATTGGAGGGGTCGCCTGGCTGAGAAGCCTTGAAAAAAGCCCATAATTATCCAGGTTATAAAGGCCAGAATGCTAGCCAGGAAAAAGACATAGACCGAGAGAATCCAACCCAGCCAAAGGGCTACAGCCAAACTCATTTTCACATCTCCAAAGGCATAGCCAGATTCAGGCTTACTAATCAATTGCGGCAAGAGCATGAGACCTGAAACAATTAAGGCTACCCCAAGCCCACCCAGTGAATGTATCAGACTTAGATCACCGCCGACTATTGCGATCAGAGCAGTCATCACTATGACTAGCACAAATATGTTGGGAATGATCCATTTAGTGATATCCAGAACGGCAATACCAAGTAAAGCAAAAAATAGAACACTCATCTGAGTCGCACTAAAAAAGTCTAGTTGGGTAAAAGCCCAAATGGCAAAAAGGATGGTAAGCAATTCAAGCAAAGGACTCATGACGGTGTCTTTATGCCCGCAAGCGGTACAACGTCCCTGATACCTTAAATAGCTATATATTGGAAATTTAGCACCAAGCCCCTGCTTTGCTCCACAGGAAGCACACACTATTTCTTTTAATTTTAGAGAATTATCAGCAGAAAGTGGGTTGATCAAATGGCGGAGAAAAACAGCTAGAATATATCCAACTGAAATACCTAACAGCAGAATTATGCTAAAGGTGCTCATCCAGCTAAATCAAGAAAATGCTATTCATCATCATTTAATGGCAACGTATCCTTTGACCCTGCGAGGGTCCCGAGTGTCGAGTCTTAATCCAGAACTTTGGCTTTCGCCACATGATTGAATAACCGCTTACATTCCTGATTTCATGGCCATACCAATGTAGAAGATCGGTAAATAGGTCACGACCAGGATCAATAAAATCAGACCGCCAACGAACATGATCATCAAGGGCTCGATCAGAGATGTCATCCTACTTACCATGGCATCCACTTGCTTGGCATAAAAATCAGAAGCCTTATCGAGCAGATTATCAATTTCTCCAGTTTCTTCACCGGTTGAGATCAATTGAATCATAATGGAGGGAAATTTTTCGGTGATCCGAAAAGCAGCTGAAATATTATACCCATCCCGGATATAATCTGTGGCTATTCCAAGAGCCTTGGCATACACCTTATTGTTAACCACTCGCTGGATCAGGCGCATGGAGGGAATCACCGGTACACCAGCCCCAAGCAAAATGCCCAGGGTCTTGGTCATCTTATTATAAATATTATAATTGATAAGCGTTCCGAATACTGGGAATTTCAATTTAAAGCTGTCAATGATGTAACCACCTCGCCTGGTTAGTGCGATAAACCATATAACAATCCAGGCCAGGAAGATAAAGAACATCACTTGACCAAAATGATCGACAAATGCATCTGATATCGTCACCAACGCCTGAGTAGCTGCAGGTAGCTCCGAACCCAATGACTGATATACTTCATTAAATTTAGGAACGATCCAAATCAACATAATCGCCATCACCCCCACCAGGAAACCCAATACCATAACCGGGTAATAGAGAGCTGATTTCACTTTCTGATTGGTGTCATGTACAGCTTCAATGTAGGTAGCTAATTGATCCAAAATCCTTTGGAGACTTCCACTAACTTCACCGGCTTTAACCAAAGCAATAAATAAGGTGTCAAAAGTACCGGGATGACGCTCCATTGAATCGCTGAGGCTTAACCCCCGGCGAATATCTTCGGCCACCTTTTCCAAAGTCTTTTTAAAACCAGGATTTCGCTCTTCAACAGCCAGGTTAGACATGGCTTTTTCAAGAGTGAGACCGGCAGCAAACATAGTTGCCAGCTGCCGGGTAAAGAACACCAGATTCTTTAGGGGAACGCGGGATTTAATTTTTGCCAGGGATAGATTGAGTTCTTCAATAAACTCATCACCCCATTGCATATCTGCTTTCTTTTTCTTCTTGACACCAGTAGCAATCTTATTGAATGCTTCTTCGGCAGTCAGCTCTTTCTCGCTGAGCTGCTCCGCTAATTTTGGATCAATCTCAGTCACTTAAAAATCCTCAACAGTCGAACGTAAGACTTCTTCAAAAGTAGTTACACCTTCTATCAGTTTCGCGACACCTGCATCACGAAGTGAAACCATACCCTGCTCAATGGCCTTTTCCCGGATAACTTCCTGGTTGGCGTTTTCAAACACCAGCTTACGAATAGACTGGCGCATTTCAAGCATCTCAAAAATACCAGAACGTCCCCGATAACCTGTCTGGCGACATTGAACACATCCCTTTCCATGGTAATAGGTGTGCTCCTTACCCTCCAGTCCAAGCCGTTTCAATTCTTCCGGTTTTGGTATGTATTCTTCCTTACAATTTGAGCAGATGGTCCTTACCAGGCGTTGAGCCATCACCAGGTTCACACTGGAACCAACCAAAAATGGTGGTACACCGATATCAATAAGACGAGTGATAGTAGAGGGAGCATCATTGGCATGAACGGTACTAAATACCAGGTGACCAGTTAGCGCAAATTTTATGGCAATATCAGCTGTTTCCTCATCACGAACCTCACCAATCAACAGAATATCAGGATCCTGACGCAAAATAGATCTCAAGGTAGAGCCAAAGGTCAGACCGATCTTCTCACGCATCTGAACCTGACTAATCCCATCCATCTGGTACTCAACTGGATCTTCAACTGTCGTAATGTTAGTACCTTCACTCTTGATCTCCTTGAGAGAAGCATAGAGTGTGGTTGATTTACCTGAACCGGTAGGTCCGGAAATAATAACCATACCGTAAGGCTGACGAATCCAGCGACCAAAAGTATTCAGATCTTTCATCTTAAAACCCAGGGTTGTCAGATCCAGATTAAAGCCACCTTTATCCAGTAAACGCATAACGATCTTCTCGCCATGGACAGTGGGAAGCACTGACACACGTACATCGATCTCACGTTCAGCCATTTTAATACTCATTCGGCCATCTTGCGGTAATCGTCTCTCGGCAATATCCAGATTTGACAAAATCTTAATACGCGTTGTGATACCACTCAAAGATGCCAGCGGGGGTGTCATGATCTTCTGTAGCACACCATCAATACGTATTCTGATATTGACCACATGTGATTGAGGTTCCACATGGACATCAGTAGAGCGCTCCTTAATGGCTTCCATTAGAATCAGATTTACCAATTTTACAAACGGTGCATCTTCATCACTGACACTCTCCTGGCTTAAATCAACCAGTCCAGAATCATCTTCATCCCCGGAGAATACTTGAATGCTGGATAGAGCCGCATCCACTTCATCGGTTTGTTTTATCTTTCCGTAATGATATTCAATGGCATTCTGCAGCGCTGTTTCACCAGCAACCACAACTTCCACTTTCAGTGAGGTCAGCTTTTCAATGGAATCAACCGTACCCAGATCCTCAGGATCCTCCATGGCAACCACCACTGTTGTCTCGGACTTAGCCAACACAATGGACATATTCTCATAGGCGAAGTCTTCAGGGATGGTATTAACAATCGCCACATCCACCTTCATCAGGTCATCTTCATACACTGCAGGATGACCCAACTGTAAAGCATAGACCTTGACCAGATCAGCTTCATTGATCATGCCCATGCGAATCAGCAGCTTACCTAACTTTTCCTTGGTTGTCGCCTGTCTCTCCAGGGCGTGACTCAGCTTATCCTGATCGATAATCCCCTCATGAATGAGAATGTCACCGAGTTTCTGAAATTGAGGATTAAACATAAATTTATTGGTTCCTTCTAGCCTGCTATTGGATGGATCGGACTAGTGAAATATTGACTTGATCGCTACTGATACTTTGTGGATCAAGCAGGGTACCCCAAACCGATGCTGCAAAAGGATTATATGAGTTTACCGTCCCGTCAGCATTAAAATTGGGAGTACAGAGTTCCGCATCAAAAAAGACCGTAATCTGGGCAACACCAGCATTGTCCGTCCTGACAATGGGCATTCCTGTGTCAGGATCAACGGGATCCCATCCGGCAGCACCAATGGCTCCGAATAAAATCCGGGCATTTTTGATCGCATTATTATAGTAGTCAGTTAGCATTGCAGTCAAAATGATGGGAACCAGTGGCGGATTGGGATTCGAAGCTGGTTGAAAATCCCAGAACTGAAATTCAGGAATAACCAGGAGATTTCCGGGATAAAAGGGCAACAATTGGAGACTATCTTCAGCCGCATTGATATAGCCCTGAATCGTATCGCCATTTGCTCCATAAGTCTGAGCAATGATCTGGACTTTATCAAAGGTCCTATCTGAATTCCAATACAAGAGTGACCAGGCCAGGCCATGGTAAGCATCACCATTGAGATTGCCACCATGGGTAAAAGAACCACCAATTATGGAAGCAATACTATCTGGTTCAATATGCCAGTATATTTGGGTAGAATCTTCAACAGGATTGGTGTATTGATCCCAGACTCGCGCGGCAATTTCGGCCTGATATTGACCACCACCAATCGGCTCGATCTGATTGATATCGATATCGGCATCAATAAATGCGGGTGGACCGGCAGCGATTGTCACCGGAATGGCAGTTGCCTGGATATCCAGACCCAAAAAATCCACACTTGCTGTAATCCGCACCGGACCAGATTGGGTACCACTATTCAAGGTGACACTGGCAACACCATAGTTCGATTCGACCATGGTTATAGGACCAACACCATCCAGGTTAGCACCTGCTGGAATACTGGGGCCCAATTCAAAGGTTACCGGATAACCCAGATCAACCAACTCTCCTCTGGCATCACGCACTTCAGCTCTGATCGTTGTCGAGGCTACTCCAAATCCGCCAGAGACAACAATCCGGTTTGGAAATGAGGGCGGTATTACAATATAAGTAGGTAGACCAGGACGAACTGTAATCAGAGTCGTAGCTGATATTTCTCCAGTTGTGGCAGTGATCGTTGCAATTCCGGCAGAATCACCAACCGTAAAATAGGATTCAGCAACACCTTCCTCGTTAGTTACTGAAAACCGGGTTACAAAACCAATATCAGTCTCAAAGGTGACCATAGTATTGGCCTCAACCGGGTAGCCCATGGAATCAGTTACCGTGGCAGTTAATAAGCTGGACGTCATACATTCAGCTTCTTCATCATCGTCGCCTGGTAAAGCATCACATTCAGCAACCAATTCAATTCTATCTGGAATACGTTCGTCTGGATTTGGGTTCTCAGCACGGATATTGACTGCAACAGTATCCCTAATAACGCCATAAAAAGGATGGTTGATGAAAGCCACGATATTTGCAGTAACATCTTCTGTAATACTGGCACCCAGATCAGAAAACATGGTCTCGGCTATTCCAGCATCATTGGTGAATCGTGGTGAATTAATAGTACCTATCTCAGATGAAAAATTGACCTCTATTGTATCCAGGCCCATGTTATCTTCATCTTTAACAATTGCATATATGCGGGCAATGGTTTCGCCATTGTCTAAATAGATTGTAGTATCAAGTGTGTTTAATTCAAGGAAATATACCTGACCAGCTCCATAACTCAGGGTAACGGTATCAGAAAAAGCAATTTCTGAGGCATTGGCACTTTTCAGAAGCGAACCAAAATCATAAACACCCGGGTTATCCAGGACCAAACGCTGAACCGTGTTAGTACTTACAAAAGCTTCAATTACAACTGTCCCAATCTGACCTTCATTATTGGCAAAGGTAACCTGGCTGGTTCCAAGGGCATTGGTAGAATCAGAAGCACCATCTAGATATCCAACATCCATACCCTCAAGAACTCGGTAATTAACCAGTACATTTTTCACGGCAACACCAGAACTGTCGCGTACATTGGCATTTACATTTGCAGTGTAAGTGGTATCCCCTTCAAAGACCTGGATAACACCTGAACTTGGGGTAGTGGTGGCAAAGAAAGAAGCAACCAAAGCCTCCATTGGGAGGATATCAATGCTAACGGTATCCCGCACTGTATTATCATTACTATCGGTGTATCGGGCAATGATATTGACATCATTACCGGCTTGTCCTTTGTCATCAAAGGTGGCTACAGCCTGCCCTGAAGAATTAGTACTGATGTTTGAGGCAATCGCTCCGGTGAGAACGGAGAAGATGATATTCACACCCTGCTGGGGTTCACCATCAGCATTGGTCAAAATGGCCGTAAGCTTAGCAACCGTTTTGCCATTGTCAGCATAGATGACATGCCGATCACTGGATAGATTGAGATTATAGCTGATTTTTGCTTTATCAGGGTCAGAAGGGGTTCGTGTATCGCACCCTGCGATCATAAATACAAAGATCAGCCCCAAGATTAAATATTTTGAAAAATTACTCTTTTTCATGATGTTGCCTCCTTGAGAAAGCGTTGAGTTAATCTTTATCACCAGCAAGCTCTTCTTCAGGCTGCGTGTCATCAGTTTCTTCCGGATTTAGATAAATGTCCTCTAAATCCAACATGCGATCAGTTTTACCAATCCCACTGTATGAGTCTTTAATGATGTGCGGCACAATCTCAATGATCAGGTCTTTTTTGGTCTCCTGTTCAAATTCATGCCGAAAGAAGCGACCGATGTAGGGAACCTTACCAAGAAATGGAAAAGAGTGAATAATTTTTTTGCGATCTACAGCCAATAAACCGGCAATGACGATGGGTTCACCGTCCTGAACACGAACCGTAGTAGTAGAAATCCGACGTTTTACCCAGGGAATGTTACGCGCTGGACCAACGAAGTCATAGAATGATGATATTTCAGGCGTTACCTTAGCCGTAATAAACCCATCACTGTTAACATTTGGTTTGACAGTCAGTCTGATTCCAACTACTTCGCGTTGAACCTGAACCTGTCCCCCTACTCCGCCACTGGACAAGATATAAGGTATCACGTCCACCATTTCGATAAAAGCCTCCCGACCATTCAGGGTAACCACAGATGAATTGGCCAGAATTTCAGCTTCATTATTTTTCAGAAGCATATCCAGCGTAATATCAAAGGCAGATAGTTGGCGACTGAATCCAATATTGTTACTTGGATCAATCCGTTGGAAATACATATTATCAGGTGTTCGACCATTTGGCAATGAGGCATACTGCTCAATGACAGACCCATCAGACTGGGATTGTTGGGACATACCAGGAACCAGACTTCCACCAATCTGGGCTAGAGTGGGTGCTGCATTTTCAGCGACAATTGTGGTAATCTGAGCCAGTCGGGCCCAATCAATACCAATGCGATTATCACCGGCCAAGGTGACTTCAATGATACGAGCCTCCAACATGATCTGGAGCACTGGGACATCAATACTTTCAATAATCTCCATGATCTCAGCAATACTTTTTGGGCTGGTATGGATCAGAAGTTTGTTGCCCCCCTGATCTACGGTCACCTTCTCAGTAATATCTTCTAATAGAATCTTAACTTCAGCGGCGTTTGCATATTGAAGCGGCACAACATAAGCCTTGCCACCAATTTCTTCCGAAAGACGATTAGCTGTTGCCACCAAAAAGGATTTCCCAACCAGCTCATAGCTCAGACCAGCAGCTCTAACTACTAGATTGACAGCCTGCTCAATTGGAACATCATCCATATGAACTGATATCCTGTCCTGACTATTTACCTCAGGGCTGGTAACAATATTGTAGCCACTCTCTTCTGCAAGAATGGAGAGTACAATGGGCAGGTGAGCATCTTCTGCATGGATAGTGATTAATTTCTGCTCAATTGGGTTGCGAGACTGATCTTGTGAATAACTAAATCCGGTGAATACCAGGGTAAGTACAAGGGTCAGTATAAGTCTACTCGTTTTCATTAATAATCTTCCTCTTCATCGTCAAATTGTGGTCCCCGCGTCATGGCCCGGGTTGCATCAGCAGTCACAGTACGTCCCTGCAAGGGGTAGAACTTTGCCTTACCATCGCGATAGGCGACAACACCATTTTCGGTAATCCGTATTATTTTAAATTTTCCCACTCGATCGCCAATTTTTACCTGGAATTCTTTTTGTTGGTATTCGACCGTTGCCCGTGGTGGATCAAAGTTCATATACAAACCACTAACCCGTATTGTATTAGTCTGCATACTTTGGATCAAACGACCCATTTCATCAGTCAGAAAAACAACCTTGTTTAATTTCATGGGGTTATTTTTTAACTTGAATTTAAATGATTCCTGGTGGGCTAATTTCGCTTCCAGTTCTTCAATTACTCTTTCCAGTTCTTCGTCCGTTCCAATACTAACATTTTTAGCATCCTGCAGAATTTCTTCCCGCTCCGAACGGATATCGGACAAAACAAAAGCCTCCCAACCAAATAAGAAGATTCCAGCAAATATGGTAAGAGACCAGAAGAAACGTGTTCGTCTATCCATTTTACTTACCCTTCAATAGTGTTAATGTGGAAATTTTCAGCTCAATATTCTGTTCAGACAATAGCTTTTCATCCCGGGTATTTTTTAACCGTTCAATACCATTTTTTACATGAAATTCGGTGACCTGAATCAGTCGCAATGAGCTTTCCAATTTGGACATGAGAACACCAAACTGTTTGTAATTGCAACGAATCTCCAGTTCATATGGTGCTTCAACACTGATTCGACCTTTGATTCTGGGTTTGGGTCGCATAAAAATGGTTGTTATTCCCAGACTGTCCAGAGTTGAAGTAATGGCATTTAAAAATTCCATGGAAGCACCCATGGCAATTTCATCCTGAGTATTTTCAGCTAAATTTTCCTCAAACAGGTTATAAACCCGTTCCAGCTTATTGGAAAGGATCTGTGCCGTAATCAGTTGTTCATTCAGCTTCTTGATTTGCTTATCCAGATAATAGATATCATCTGGCTTATCCCCATAAACCCAATTAACAGTATAGTAAAAAGCCAGGGCCATAATGATGACAACACCGGCTAAAATATGGACTCGTTTCATTATCTCCTCCCTCCCTTTTTGCTCTTCTTAGCATTGGGATCAGGAATATCCAGGGTGGCCCTAATATCGAAATTAACCACATTCTGTTTTAGAATGGTCATCCGGGAAAGGCTGGAGAAAGTGATATCCGTAAAATCCGCAGAAAACACTGCATCATTTTCCAAACGGGCAATGAATTCCTCTAGAATATTGAATTCCCGTTCATCAGGATAGATCCTGGATACACCAGAGATATCAAGATAACGATCTTTAAAAGTGAGATGGGTGATCGCCATATCATGGGGAATCAAACGGCCCAGGGCATTGAGCTTTTCCGCCCATAGCGTCCGACGGTCAGCCAGCTCAGCCATAGCCAGGATATCTTCCTTTGCCAAATCGCGCCCTTCTTGCTGTAGATCACTTATCTGCTGTTTGATCTGATCTATCTGAGATTCCTTTTCGGAAATGATGTTCCCATATTGAGCATTCTCATAGATCAAATACGAAAATCCGGTTACCAGGATCAGAGCCACTGCAGCAAATGCAGCCCACCGACCCTGTTCACGGCGTTGTTCCAGACGAGCCGCTTTGCTGGACGCCTGATTTAGATTGATTTTTATGACATTAATCATGTTTCCTCGACAAGAGCTTCAAATTCTTAAAGTAGTTTCATTAATGTTAGTCGGTCAGCTAGCTGTATTCTGATAGAAATAAGCATCTATTCCAACGCACCACGCATGGCATAACCCACAGCAACCGCATAGGCGCCAGGATCGGAAATATCTGCATGCATATCATGGTGGAGTTGAGCAAGAGGGTTATAAACTTCGGCTGGCACATTCAAACGATTTGAGACAAAGGTATCTATATTCTTAATACTAGTAGAAGCGCCAACCAGTAGAATCTTATGAAAATAACTTTCGTTACTCTCCTTGATGTAGAACCGTAGGGATCTGCGAATCTCATCAACCAGATTATCATATATGGTATGCTCAGCAACACTCACCGTAAAATCCTTCTGTTCTGGGTTGCTCAACTTCTGGGTCAGTTCATCAAAGCTATCGGAACATTTGAGCTTTTCTGCTTCCTGATAAGTGATCTCTTTTTTTTCTACGATTTGTTTTGTAAAATGATGACCACCAATCTGAATATCACGCGTAAAGAATGGTGCCTGCCTCCCCCATACCACCAGAGTCGATGAAACAGCACCAATATTCAGAAAAACATTGGCACCATCTTCTGGCAGGCCATGCTCAATTACATAAGAGTTTGCTACGGCAATGGCTTCTGAATCGACTATTCCTGGCCGAAAACCAAAATTTTTGACCATTTTCAGATGATTTGCCAGATTACGCTGGGTAGAGGCCACCAAAAGCACATTTAATTTGTCCATCTCTCTGGGATCCTCTCCCAGAATCTGGAAATCCATAAGAGCATCGGTTCCATCCATGGCAATGTGCTTCCGTGCTTCAAATTGCAGGGCTGAAGCCAATTCTTCTTCATCATCAGTATTAATCATTTTCATCTGACGAATGCTAGAATGCTGATTACTCAAACCCGTCGTTAGAACCTTAACCCGTCGAGGATTAATTTTCAATCGAGTCAGTAAACGCTCGGCTGCTGCAATGATTACGTCTTCATCAAGACGCTCAGGGTCGTATTCCTTTTCCACATCGAACACCGGTTCCATACCGAAATTCTGCAAGTTGTAACCCTTTGGGGTTTTTTGAAGTTGTACGATCTTGATCTGATAACGACCAATGTCAATTCCAATACTCATTCGCCTAAATACTCTCCTATACCTGATAATACCAGATTTGAACTTCCATCTGAATTCTTGGTTTCGGGCCATTCCGGAGGAGGAAAAGTCCTTAAATTCCTGTCGTAGTGGTAATCTTTATCATAACCAATTCCTGGACTAATCGCGTAGGGGCCAGGATTATTCCGTTTGAGGTAACCTCGCTTTTCCTGAACCACGCTGCCATAGATCATAACTATACCTCGTATATCACTAGCACCCGTGGGGCTGGAAAAAGCATTTGTGCCCCGCCGATCCCCTTTGATAGCCATGCCATCTAAAAAATTGTAATCAGTAGTGCTATTTTGCCAATACTGGATTAAGAATGATTCATTCATGGCGATCATGGCTGCATTGATCCGGATATCAGCACCACCCATTTGACGATTTTTCTTCCCATTAGCCCGAGTATTCGCCACGATAATATTACCACCAGATAGCAAGCCCAAACGATTAGGGGAACCATCAACTACGTATCCGTTGTTATCCGAATCCTCATAGAGTAGATCATCCATGATCCAGATATTGCAATTCAAGTGTTGAATGGTCTCATTATCATAATACATCCGATAGGGTTTAGGACCTGAAGTAGCGATTGTGTAACGCCCTTTTACAGTACCTTCCACCTGAACCTGGCCACCTTCGACCCAGACCACCGCCTCATTAGCCATAACCAGTTGATTGGTTAATAAGTCATCAGGATTAGGGGGCTCAGGAAAATCAAAATGCTGGAATTCTAAATCCCCACGATACATACCTTCGCTGCCACCATGTGTATCTCGAAAGTATTTGGGGTAATACATCCTGAGTGTATCATTGAACAATGTTGTTGCAGGCGGTGGTTCACCGGCCGGGTTAAACTTCGGCGGTAACTCATAGAGCCACTGCTTAACCACAAATCCACCCGATTCCAGGAATTCAATATGGGTCATGATATGATGGTCGAATACATCAGGATCTGTGGAAAAAATATCAATTTGGGAATCACCATGATAGATGTAATCAGCCTTTGATTTGATCAGGTCCTGACCTTCATAAGGCGGCCATTCTATCTCTGGCATGGAATCCCGGAACACGCCTTCAAAAATATTTTCACTACAACTGGCCATATTAAATGTCCCTGCTGTATATACCTGACTGTACTCTCCAGTCACCGGGTCGTTGATAAAATGCGGACAGCCAAAATTGCTCATGGTAATATTATCATTGGAATAGACCAGGCCTTCCAGCTCCTCATTGGCACCAAAAGTCACTGTTTCTCCCAGCCAGGGACCACCCCCGGGTGCTTCCTCATTGGTGAGGTACATAAATTCTTCAAAACCACGGGATCGATAATTGACCTGCATGGTGTACTCTACTTCAATTGGCAGATTTGTAAAGCTGTTGTAAGTACTCCAGCCGGTAGCTCGGCCATGGCGCTGACTGCGATGAGTGACCTGATTTTCAAGCATATCAGCATAGAGATCTTTGTAACCACCGATCATACTTTCAATTTCTTCATCATCCAGCGTTGTGTCAGATGCGGTGTTGTAATTCTCACTACGAATCAGGCCATTCATCTGTTCAGAGAGTCCTGACAGGGCATTATAACGAGCTCGGGTTTCTGCGTATCGCTGCATAAAAATGATGCGCTCCCCCATGACGAAGTGGAGATATCCTACGGTATAACCCAGACTGATCATGACCATAATCAAAGAGATAAAGACAACAAAACCATTCTGATTGTTAATAAATGATCGCATAGTTACCTCTCATCCACTTTAGGTAGTTACTCCAAAATACTTATCCCTGGCCCACACAGTCCGCTTGAACTTGATGTACTCTATTGACTCTTCACCGTCAAACTTGGTCGTAACAGAGATGACCATTTCAATAATCCACAGACTATCCCTTAGCTTGGCTAGATACGGCTTACCACTAAACTCATTGGTATAATCAGTGATGGGATCAACAGTAAAACGCTCCAGTTCAACCAAGCGTTGACCTTCACTACGGTAGGCACCTGATACAGGGAACTCAGCAAAGTCCAACATTTGCATCCCGTTTGAGGTTAGCCCCTTTTTCTTGGAGCCTTGAATATTCAGGATCGGGAGACCAATTTTTTGCGTAATGAGCAAACCATCATAACCATTCCAGGGGGGGCGCACTTCTACTTTGCGAGCGGTTTCAATATGATCAACTATGTAGTCGATGGATTCATAGCCCCAGAAACGAACATCTTTGGTGATCCAGTCATCCTGATAAAAGCCAACAATGGTTGTAATTCCCGTTCCCAATCCCAGGGTAGCAATGGCAGCAATAGTCATGGCTACGGCAAGCTCGATTAACGTTACTCCGGCCGAGTGCTTTAATGTTTTGTATTTAGACACTATTTAGAACTGAATACGGAATAATTCATCCGCAACTCCATCGGTTCACCATGAATATCCCCCAGATGATCTACCCATTGGATATACATCTCTACTTCATAATAAGGACTATCCTCGGCATCATGGATCGTATACTTCTTCTTGATTGCTTCCCGATATATTTTTGCTTCAAAATATTCGCGATCAGCAGGATCATTTGAATCAGGATTATAAAGGACAACCGGAGTGCCCTTAAGATCAGCCTGAAGATCTCTTTCAGAAAATTGACCATCAAGGAGCCGGACCATCCAATAGTCCATCTCACTCCGCAATTCTTCCAGAGCTCTTTGTTGCATGATTATTTTCCGGGCTTGTGCCCGAGCATAATTCACGCCATAGAACATTGAAACTGAGGTAGCAGCCATAATAATAATGCCTACCATCACCTCGATGAGGGTAAATCCAGCCTGCGACCTCAGTTTCACTACAGAATTCCCTGTTCAAATAATTTGGGATTATCAGCGATCTGGGCTGCAGCTGCCCGGGATATTTTCCCCTGAGTGACCAAACGCTGTAAATCCTGATCCAGAGTCTGCATTCCATCAACACCACCAGCCTGAATCACCGATGGGATCTGATAGATCTTATCCTCACGGATCAAGTTACGAACAGCCGAGTTGGCTATCATAACTTCACAAGCAGGCACCCGACCTTTTTCATCCTTGCTCTTCAATAATTTCTGGGCAATTACTGCTACCAGACTTTCAGAAAGCATGGATCTGACCTGTCCCTTTTGGGCAACAGGAAAGATATCAATGATCCGGTCAATGGTTTTTGAAGCACTGGATGTATGCAGGGTTGACATAACCAGGTGACCCGTTTCAGCCGCAGTCAAAGCCAACTGAATGGTTTCCAGATCACGCATCTCCCCCACCAGGATCACATCAGGATCCTCACGCAGAGCTGATCGTAAGGCATTGGCAAAACTATCAGTTGAAATCCCCAGTTCCCGTTGATTCACCAGACAGTTCTTACTCTCATGGTAATATTCAACTGGATCTTCAATGGTAATGATATGTGCTTCACGATGCTCATTAATATGATCCACCATGGCGGCCAGAGTTGTTGATTTACCAGAACCGGTCGGTCCAGTAAGTAGGATCAATCCACGATCACGCATGGCCAGCTTGGCCAGCATGGGTGGTACATCCAGCTCATCAAAGCCTTTGATCAGAGTAGGAATGGTTCTAAAAACACCAGCTATTCCCCGGATTTGCCGGAAAAAGTTGACCCTGAACCGTCCTCGACCTTCCAATTCCTTGGAAAAATCAATTTCTTTACGGTCGTGAAAACGCTTGAGCTGTCCTTCGCTCATAACCTCGCTAGAAATCTGATCCATGGCTTCTTTGGTAAGCATGGGAAGATTCAGCTTCCGCATGGTACCATTTATGCGAACCATGGGAATTGCTCCTACACTCAAATGCAGATCAGATGATCCACTCTCAAGAGCGTACCCGAGCAATTGGTCTATTTTGGATTCCATTGGGACTATTCTTCGTCGTCGAAGCCGTATCCAGTAAACTCACCGCGGTCGGTATCAAAACGGACTTCTTTACCAGCACCTTGTTTCATTTCTTCAGTACTTAAAGCGGTGATCTCAGACACACCATCTCCACCACCGATAATGGTGAATGTCCATTGCCGTTTAGTAGCGTTTTTCAGTGAAATATATTTGGGCTCCAGTTGACCTTCAACATCATCCGGCCACTCGCCTTTATCCTGATAGTACATCTGGGCGGCATTCCAAATGGAACCGATGGCAGACTGTGCATCAGAGGCATAGGCACCCTTTACGTAGTTTTGGTAGATGGGAAAGGCTACGGCAGCCAGAATGGCAACAATAATAACTACGACTAACACCTCGATCAGGGTAAAGCCGGATTCCCGGGTTCTCAGGTTCTGTTTCATTTTCTCTCCTTATTAAAATAATAAAATGCTTTTGCACTCATTTTCGCGGCGCAAGATACACGGGGCAACAGGCAGTTTCAAAACCTACACAATAAAGAAATGATAACAGAAAAATGATATATGTCACATTGATGACAGATCAGGTTCAGCACACGGTTTGTGAGTGTTATGATTTAGTGATATTTGAAGCAATTTCCCCAGCACAACATCAAGATGCTCAAGGGACTTTTTACGGGATCGTCAAACTTGACGCCCCCGCAAAAAGTATATGACAGAACATGAATATCACCCTAACATTAATAAATATAGTCATTTATGCGAACACAGGCTATATTCTTAATTATCAACACTTTGCGCCTCTGCGTTCTCTGT
>JAOZSM010000235.1 GCA_029939675.1 Fidelibacterota bacterium | reverse complement strand
CTGACAACAATTTTGTTTGTTTAATCTTGAAATTCTGATGAATGGATTCACCCATCACCAGACGATTAAAGCCATACCCCAATGGGTTAATCAGCCCTGTGAGCACCTGCCGGGAAAGGGGTTTGTCTTGACCAGGTCCTAAAGCGAGCGCTGATAAGCGATGAATAATCTCTCCAAAAGCCACGCCGCTCATAGGAGTCGTAATCATATCATTGATGGAAGGACTTTCATTCTCCATCCCCAATTCCCAGATCAAGCTGGCCAGGGTTGGATAGGCCAGTGACTGCCAGTAACCAAGTCCTTGAGCCCGGGCAGCAGTGTAAACCAATGCACCCTGAGTAGGGTGACCTACCTGATTCACATCAAAGCCATCTTCATCCCATACCCAACCAGTCTCAATATTATTTTGGAGGGTCTTTAAGCTGATATCAGCCCAAAACTGATCCAGGACATACCAATTGACCGCCCAGATAAATGTTGGTTGACCTATAGAATGTAAAAGAGCATTTCTATGAGGGTGATTTATGGTACTGTCCGGCGTTTGTCCCTGGGCAAAAAGTGTGGAGCCAACGAGTATGGCAATAATGACTAGGCCTTTCGACCAACCGACGCTTCTCGGGAGCATTGCCTTAGCAGACAGACTCAGGGTGCAATTTTTATTTTTCAGCCTCACACTTGTCATAGTGTGATCCCAATCTGGGTCCAGGATGTTCCTCTGTAATCCTCTAATTCAGAAAAAGACCAACCAAGACTCAATTTACCAATGATGGTTAGATAATTAACGGAGATATCTATAGCTGAAAGACCATTATCTTCGTATTGATCCAAACCATTCCAGACTGGATTTTGGAAACGGGAATGGGTGATTTTTAGCTCACCCCGCAAATCATCCCGGATCAGTGCATGGGAAGTCTCCAGGGATAGATTCAGTACCTGATCAGCCCACAGATACATATAGTATTTTTCAGACAAAGCCCTGGGACTGGCTACTTTTCCCTTTGCAATAATCGGCAGGGAGTTATCACCAATATAGTAATCCAGTGTAGCTGTGGCTGACCATCCTAACATTAATTTAGCACCTAATGTGGTCCATAAATGATTCTGGTTCGTAATCACCTCATCCTGCCAGATCCAGTCGCTTTGGAAGCCGAATTTCCAACCTGCTACACTGGGCTGATCACGTTTGATGTGGTCCTCTTTGTAGACCACCCTCACAAAGGGCTGCACCTGATCATAATGTTGAGGAAAATCAAAATCAGGATTGACAGTGGGAATTTGACCTGGGTCATCACTGCGAACACCTCCAAAAAGGAGCATCTGGCGATTCCAGCCCCCAATGGTTGCGGAGTGAATGCTCAATTCATGGGAGTGAATCCGATCTGCAAGTGGTTTGGCACCGGGAAGATCGTAATTATGATAGTTGGTTCTGGCCTCAATTGCCGGTCGGATTGAGAAGGGCAGATGCGTACCTGTTTTATGGTAAGAAACTGGATAGACGGCTAACTTGACCCCTCCTGAAACATTCCCAAAAGCAGCATCAAGCTGGACCAGACCCCCAAAATGTGACATGGGCATATCTGTTCGAGTGTTTAGGGTCAAGCCACCTGTACTACTAATATTTACTCTACCCCGGGTTCTAACATCCGGTTTTTCCTTTAGGGTCAATGTAATGGCTTGTCCATTTTGGCTAAGTGATGGAATTACAGCCTGGTATATATCGGTTGCATAAACTTCATCAATGAGGTCATCCAGCCTTTCCGGATCAAATTTCAATGAATCTGGCAGTTTAAGCTTTCTCCGAATCATCTCTGGGTCGAAATCGGCACCCTTTGACTCCAAAACAAGCTTTAATGATTTTCCGTCAAGAGCATGGCGGTGCTGTTCACGACTGGTTAAAACTCGTCTCTCTATGCCCTTTTGTTCAAAAAGATTTAAGAGCTCTTCAGCAGCTTTGGTTCCGGCAAGATAACCTGCTTCCATGAGAGCTTCACCAGCAGGAAAGTCCAATACGTGGTGTCCCCCTGTTGGAACCCGAAAAAAATAGTCCCATCCCCGTACATCAGTAGAATCACCACTGGCCAAAATACGAGAATTAATCTCCTCAAACATGCCCCCCAGACCCTGGATCTCACCCCTTCGATCAGGTGCATCTTCTGCACTGACAGCAATGATAAAATCAGGGGATTCCCCCTGGGCTATCTCAACTGGCAATTTGACATAAACACCACCATCGACCAAGACCTGCCCATTTTGTTGAATCGGTGAGTAAATCAATGGAATGGACATTGAGGGTCGCATGGCATTAGCCAGAGGACCGGCAGTAAAAACGTAAGGCGCCTGTTTTCTGAGATCCGATGCAACGGTCCGAAAGGGAATATACAAAGAATCAAAATCCCAGCCAGCCTGAAAATCTGCAGCCGCCGTCAACAGAAAGAGTTCCTTCCAGATCAGTTTGTCATCCAGCAAACCGGGAGAGCCAACAATTTGGCGATTGGTAATGCCCAATGAAAGGTTTCCCAGGTATAGTTCATCTCTTTTCCAGATGGGCAGATCAGATCTTTTGGGGCGACCAATAAATAAATGCTCAATGGTTCCATCACGAACCATCTCTTCCATCTCAGCCACGGTAACTCCGGCAGCATAAAGACCACCTACCAGGGCACCGGCGCTACTGCCGACAATCAGATCGATGGGAATGTTTTGTTCCTCGAATGCTTTAAATACACCAATATGAGCCATCCCCTGAGCTCCGCCACCGCTAAGAACGAGTGCAACTTTCTTTTGGGTGGTTATTTGACCTGCGTATGTATTGAGGATAACAACCGATATGGCTAGTAAAATTTTAAAGCTACGATTCATCTTACCCTAAATATTTCTTGCGAATTTTTTGAATTAGGCGCTTACCGGGTTTATGCTCAAGTCGGTTTGGATTATTGATATTCTTACGAACTGAATCAAAACCAATGATGGGGGTTTTTACGATTTTCTGTAACAGAAAGTAGGCGTTAAATTGATCGAATTTTCTTCTGAGGATGAGGTCCTTGGAATTGCGGTTGTTATAAGGAATCAGTAAAGCTTTTAGTTTTTCTACGCTGGATGATTTGATCATATATGCGAAATGACCCGAATTCACACTCTTCCCTGTAGTTTTCCGAGGACGCCCAACAAACTCACTCACTGGTTCACAATCAAGTTTATGCCAGCCCAGCCAAAGCATATCCCAGTCGTCTGGTACCTGATCTGTGGGCAAAGCATCTAATTGAACCTTGAAATCTTTCTTAAAAACAGCATCATCTTCAAAAACAAGTCCGATTTCACATTGGGGGTCTTCAGCTATCTTTTCCCAGACATGCACATGACTTAGCAAGGTTCCCAGACTCCCGGCTAGTTTTAATTCAAAATCATCTGCGATATATCCCCGATCACGATAGTCGTCAATATCCACACCTAAACCATAGATAGCAGGAAACCATTCGACATCGAGACCTGCTCGCTTTGCTTTTTTAAAAAAATATTCACGTCGCTTAGGGCTACGTTCAAGACTGATCAAATAGGCTTTATCAAAATGCATAATTCTTACAATGAAGTTATTGGCTATTTGCCAATATTGTCCTTCTGTTGCTCCTCTTCCCCAATTGCTTTAAATATGAACATCCCATATACTAAACTACTTTTTTCTTTTCTGGATTCGCAAAGTGTTGATAATTAAGAACATAGCCCGTGTTCGCATAAGCAACTATATTTATTGATGTTAGGATGATATTCATGTTCTATCATATACTTTTTAAGAAGGCGTCATATTTGTAACATCATTCTGCAAGTTTCCAGAAGGTCAGACGCACATTACCTTTGAAAAAGAGTTGTTCCTCTGAGAGTTCCCAGCCATTTTTCTTTAAGATGCTGCGGAGTCCACCCCGCTTCATCCAGACTTTAAAATTTTCATAATGCTCACCACCAGCTTGTTGTTCAATCCTGGCCACACCCCATTTGAAGAACCCGGCGATAAATGTATGTTCATCAGGAAGATCAAAATCAACCACGGAAAAAACGCCTCCTGGTTGTAATAGGCGCTTCACTTCTTTTAGCTCAAGCTCAATGGTTGCAGTCTCCTTTTCATGCAGAGCAAACTGGGAGATAATTAAATCAAACGAATCATCATTAAAGGGAATCGCTGTTGCATCAGCCTGGCGACATCTACCCTGAGCTTGTTTAGCAGCCTGATCCAACATGGCCTCGGACAGATCAATCCCAACTGCATGCATGTTCTTTGGTAAAAGCGATAACTGCTTACCGGTACCACACCCTACATCGAGCACTCCCTGTGGTTGATGGATGATTGCCCAATCAACAAAGGCATTACGAATCCCATTTAAAAAGGGGTTTAGCAAAAGATCATAAATTCTTGAAGAATTGTTGTAATCGTCGTGGGGTGTCTCTTCTGGCATTCTATGTAGTCCTTTATACTATTTGAGAAAGTCTTATCTATGATAATCTGCGTTTATCTGTAGAAAATATTACTTTGGTTTGGCGAAACTCCTAGAAACTGTATTTCACCTTCATGTATACCATGTCATTATCATCAAAATATCCAAACTGACCAGGGTCATCGCCCTTAGCTATATCGGCATCCTTTACGAAGATATTGGCACCGCCCAGGATTTCAAAACCATCAGCAAAATCATAAGTTAG
>JAOZSM010000234.1 GCA_029939675.1 Fidelibacterota bacterium | reverse complement strand
CCCCTGGGAGGGGTTAGGGGTGGGTTTTGTTGACCGCTAAGTGGAATTGCAATTGGTATCATGCAGAAAGCATGGCTTCAACGAGCTCAGCCTCCGAAGTGGGTCTGATCAATGGTCAGCTAAGGTGTGGAGTTGATCTCTGATCTTGGCGGCCTGCTCATAATCTTCGCGAGAAACCGCCTCGCGCAGGTCTTTCTCCAAATCAAACCGTAGTTCAGCCTGCCGGATGATGGCTTGAACATTCTCTGAAAAACTGGTTTCTTCTTTTACCGCCTGATTTCGGACTACCGGCATAATTACAGCCGCTTCATCAAAAATCTGAGCTTTTATAAAGATAGGTACACCTACCCTGAGGGCCACAGCTATAGCATCGCTGGGTCGGGCATCAATAGCCTCCAATCGTTTACCATTTCGAATGGATAATTGAGCATAAAAAGTACCCTCTCTCAGACTGACTATCGCCACGCTTTCGAGACCATCAGTAAGTGAGCTGATCACACTTGATAGCAAATCATGGGTCATGGGCCGTTCCAAGCTGATCTGTTCTAAAGCAAGTGCAATAGCTTGAGCTTCAAATTGTCCCACTACAATGGGCAAGCTGCGCGTCTCATCTGCTATGGGTTGCAGGAAAAGGGTGTATCCAGGCGTGGATGCCTTGGAGAAAAAAAGGATATTTTTGACAATTACTTCAATCATTTTTGCACCGGCATAAACATACATCCGGCAACAGGGTAATGTCAAATGCTACCATCAGTTATGCTGATATTTGTTAATATCCCACAGGAAGATTTTGTTATGAGGAAATTCGTCTAAAAGGTTTACTTTGGAGCCCTCGCAAAAAATATATGACAGAACGTGAATACCACCCTAACATCAATAAATATAGCCGCTTATGTGAACATGGCTATATTCTTAATTATCAACACTTTGCGTCTCTGCGTGCTCTGCGAGAGGGACTTTTTGCAGGATTGTTAACTCTGGCGCTTGAGGATAATTTCTGCCAGGGTTTCTAACATGGTGGTGCTTTTAAAGTAAGAACCTGTTAAAATTTTATCAGCTTCAACAATCCAGTCCTGGACCATATTTTGGGCGCGCTTGATCGTCCCGTGATCCATCATCCAGGTTCGGATCTGGTCTCGGTCTTCCTCGCTGAGCTGACCGGTATCCTGAATCTGTTTCCACTGTTCCAATTCTGGCGTGGAAAGGTTTTGCTTCAGGTCCAGCCAAATCCAGGTCTTTTTCTCATTGAGCATATCGCTCCCCAAGCTTTTACCCATAGTCTCAGCAGAAGAGGTGACTTCAAGAAGATCATCCTGCATCTGAAAGGCTCTTCCCAGTAATAGACCAAACCGGGCCAGGGCATTAACTGCATCATCATCCCCACCCCCGACGATCCCGCCCATTTCGCAGGCCAACTTGATCAAAGCTCCGGTTTTGAGATCAATCATCATTTCATACTGCCGGGGCTCCACGTGGGCATCCACTTCAAACTGCATATCCCAGCCCTGACCAATGCAGACATCCATAGCACCACTATTAAAGGCGTTAAGCAGACGCAAAGATTTAGGACTGTCGATTTCAGTAAGTAATTGATAAACATAGATCAGCAGTGTGTCGCCACTGAGTAACGCACTGGCACTATCATAAGCTTTATGAACAGTGGGAATTCCCCGTCGCAGATCATCACCATCCATGATATCATCATGAACAAGAGAGAAGGTATGAAAGATCTCCAGGGCAACGCCAACCTGAACGGCATCCTGCCATTTCCCCCCCACAGCTTCAGCCGCAGCCAGGCACAGGGCCGATCGCAGCATCTTTCCTTCACCGCTAAGAGCATAATGCATGGGCTCGTATAAATAGGCTGGTTCTTTAGCAAACTTAGGATGATCTAAATGATAACGAACTGCTTGGCGCCATTCTGTCAATTTGTGTTTTATTTCCTGATCCATATTCCCAAATCTTATTGCAATTGCTAGAGGCGCTATACAATGCGCTCTGCACCTCACTTTTTTTAGTTTTTCACCAATAGGTGCCGATTCCCGACCAATTCCCTGATTGTTGCTATCCCCGTACCAAACATGACCATTTGCAGGGTTTTCTGCCAGACCTGTAAAAACTCCACGAGTTCATCGACATTACCCTCAAGTGCTGGTTTCAGCAGAGGTCCTGCAACCCCTCCTAAATTTGCACCTAACGCCAAAGCCTTGGGAAGATCCAGGGGGTTTTTCAACCCGCCGCTGGCAATCACAGTCAAATCTGTGTTCAGGTTCTCAAGAACCTGTGCTGTGGGCTCACCCCAATTGGCAAATGCATGGGCAGTTCGTTTTAAGATGGACTGATCTTCGCCAAGACGTTCCCGTTCAATCGAGATCCAGTTGCTGCCACCTGCACCGGCAATATCAACAATTGTTACACCAACATCTTCGAGTCTTTGAATTGTCGTAACTGAAAGTCCCTGACCCACTTCTTTCACGATGATAGGTAACGGAAAATCTCGGACCCAACGCTGGATTGCTGACAATGCGCCTTTAAAGTTCGGTTCTCCCTCAGGTTGAAAGGCTTCCTGAAGTGAATTCAAATGAATGATCAAACCATCGGCCTTTAATTCTTCACAAAAAGCGGCTGTTTGGTCCAGGGACCTGGCAGTTATGATTTGGGCAATGCCCAGGTTTGCCATGATCACTGCTGCAGGAGCGGTTTGCCGGGCAACCAGAAAACTTTCCCGAACAGATTCATTCTCCAGGGCAGCTCGAATACTACCCAGACCCAAAGCACAACCGACTTGTTCTGCTGCTTCTGCCAAACTGGCATTAAAAGCCAAACTCTCTGTGGCCCCCCCACTCATGGAGCTAATCAACAATGGAACGCTTAATTCTTTTCCCAGAAAGGATATGCCAGTATTAATTTCCTGTAAATCCAACTCCGGGAGAGCATTATGAATAAACCTCCAACGCTCAAAACCGGCTGAGGTAGAAAACTTCAGCGCCTCATCCTGGGCCAGCTTAAGATGATCGCGCTTGCGTTGCTTAATGTCCCTCGTCAAGGCGGACCTCGCCGAACTCCCCGATCTTGTCCATCATTAGCTTCTGAATCTCTTCCATGCGTTCTTTGGTTTTGGCTTCAAAACGGACCACCAGCACGGGTTGCGTGTTGGAAGCTCTCACCAAACCCCAACCATCACCAAAACGAACCCGGACGCCATCCACAGCGATACAGTCATAATTGGCCTTGAAATATTCAGCAGCTTTTTCAGCGATCACAAATTTTTCCGCATCAGAGTTACAGGTCAATCTGATCTCAGGTGTCGAAAAATACTTAGGCAGTTCATCAACCATCTCTGAGAGGGGCCGATCGGTCTTGGAAAGCAACTCTAACATCCGCCCACCATTATAAATGGCATCATCAAAACCAAAATATTTGTCAGCAAAGAAAAGGTGTCCACTCATTTCACCAGAAAAGGGCGAATTGAGTTTCTTCATGTGAGTTTTGATATGGGAATGTCCCGTTTTGTACATCACTGGGGTTCCACCAAACTCGGTGATCTTCTCTTCCAGAGCCTGGGAACATTTTACATCAAAAATGATATGATCATCTTTGGATTTGATCACATCCTGAGCAAATAGAATCATCTGATAATCAGCCCAGACAACATTTCCTTTTTCATCAATAACACCAAGACGATCGGCATCACCATCAAAGGCCAAGCCCACATCGTAACCACCCTTTTGGATCTCATCCTGCAAATCTTTCAGGTTTGCGGCAACTGTTGGATCCGGATGATGGTTGGGGAAGGTTCCATCTACATCACAATATAAAGCGGTTACTTCACAACCCAGTCTTTCATAGACTTCCACAGCGCAAAGGGCTGCGGCAGCATTTCCGGAGTCAATGGCTATCCGCATGGGACGTTTGAGATCGATCCCTTTGACTACATTATCAACGTATTCTGGCAACAGATCGTATTCCGTGGCAACCCCTTCACCAACTTCAAAGTCATCATTCTGGATCAGAGTCAATAGATCCTGAATATCCTGACCAAAAAAGGCCAGTTGATCATAGGTGAGTTTGAAACCATTAAATTCTGGTGGATTATGGGAACCGGTGATCTGACAAGCCCCGTCCACATTATCAAAATGAAAGACACTAAAATAGTTTCCCGGCGTGGGCAGAATCCCAATATCCATTACATCGATACCGGTGGAAAGTGCTCCGGCTTTGAAATATTCCTTTAGCTGGGGGGTAGTCAGGCGGATATCTCCTGATAAGGTGATCTTTTTTCCGCCGCGTCGCTTTACAGCTGTTGCAAAAGCTTTACCAAGGGCAACTACAACCTCTTCTGGAAAATCAACTGCAACTTCCCCACGAATATCATATTCTCTAAAAATAAATTCATTAATGTTCATCTAAATTTTCTCCTGGTATATTTAAATTGACTAAACTTAAAAATTAGTTAAAAATACTTCCAGCCACAGATACACACAGATTTTCACAGATAAAAGCAATATGTTAATGGTCGAAAAAATCGTAAGCTCAAAAGTTTTAGGATTACCATTAATACCATATTCAGTTCCAAAATCGTCATTCGACGACTATATAGCGGTTACCTTTATTTTACATCTGTGCCAATCTGTGTGGCAAAAAAATGTTTTTCCATTATGACCAAACTGGAACTGAAATTGGTATTATTACTTCATCTACAATTCGTGCAATTGGCGTAATTAGCGGTTTAACGATCACGTGTGTGATTTTTC
>JAOZSM010000233.1 GCA_029939675.1 Fidelibacterota bacterium | reverse complement strand
CTGAGATCATAGCAGATAAGCTAACTATGCTTGGTGGCTGGAAAAAAGGAAACGGAAAAGCTGAACCTGTAGCTGTTGCTGAAGGTGAAGAAGAAGTTCCCTTTTAATGTAAAATAGTATCCCGGGAAGCCACGCCGGCCGGCACCTCCAAAAAACTGGATCTACTTCCCATCCCAGGGTCCGCTGCCACCCCAAGTACAGCACCACAAGCTAACGAACCGATTTAATAGGTACTACAGGCCTTTTGGTTCTCGTACAGATTATTGAGATCCGCCTGAGCAATTTCTATAAAAAGATCAGCCATTTTGCGAGTCACAGCTCCAAAATAGCGCTCTCCTTTTTCTACAGTTGCCTGACGAGGATCACCAATCCCCGTGTCTTCTGTAGCCAGGTCCCATTTGCGCTCGGTCCAGGCCCAGCCCTCCTGGAAGCCCTTGATTTTGATTTTGTTTTCCGCACCGGGACCCGCTTCATCCAAAGGTAGAACCAGATCTGGTCGTAAATGTAAAAGCAGGGAAGTTTCCATTTCATCTGCATGATCACCATCATGGCTGAAGTACAGACTTTTATCCAGAGCAGTGAACCAGTTGGTAAACGCCAGAAACATATCTGGATACTGCAAACCCAGCTCACGCAGAACAGGCTTAAAATCATTTCCACCATGGGAATTAAAAATCATAAATTTACGAACACCCTGACGATCAAGGGTGTCAAGCACATCGCCTACTATTGCCATCAGAGTGCTGGGATTCAAATTGATGTCCAAAAGAATCTCCGTTTGTCCGGTATTCACACCAAAGGGAATCGTTGGCAACACCATGACCTTAGCCCCTTGCTCATAAGCCAGACGAGCAGCTTCGGCAGCCAGGTGATCCGATTCTATAATATCGGTAGCATAGGGTAGATGAAAATTATGGGCTTCAGTGGCCCCCCAGGGGAGAATAACCAGCTCGACCTCCTGTTCCCTTACCTGTTTCCAATTGCTTTCTGCCAATAAATAGGGTCGCATAAACTATCTCCCTGGTTCAAATTTATATTTCATTCATTTCAAGCTTATTTCGATACAAAAATTTCTTCATTAGAGTTGTAATTGGGTAAGTTTCAGCTGCTTACAGGCAATATGACCTACTGAATTTGTGCAATACGTGTAATAATATGAACTTATGTGAATATTTACGTAAGTAATCTTTTACCCTACTTCCCCAGAGGGGAAAAATGTGAATAGCCACGAATGCAATCCGTGGTAACGGATTCGTGAATGATCCAACCCTGGATGGGTTGAACTGATTTGCCGTAAATATTTATTATTCTGAAACATATTTGTGTATAAATTAACAATGTTAAACTCCTTCAGAGTTTGGTTTCATCTGTGGTCATGACCACTACGGGTTTCACCCGTAGCTATTCATGTTTCATCCTTTCAGGATTCCTTTCATGCAGAATTTCTGCAATATCGCGCTCCAATAGGTTACTGATATTACTATAACTGCACAAACTCAGAAGATCATTATTGCCGTAACTCCCTCTAGTACAGACGATTACAATACTTTGTAAGAAACTTCTGTAGATACTGATTGTACTAAGCCAATTCTGCCAATAAAATAAACAAGCAGGCCTCCCCCAAAGTAGGCAACAATATCCCAAACATCGCTGGTTGATGACGCATCAACCAAAGGCACCAACCCTTCAAATATTATACTAAAGAGTACGGCAGCTCCTAAAACATGCCCCAGGGTAAGCTGAAAATATCGCGGGATCACCTCTAGTCTCACAGCCAAATAAAATGAAAGAGGCAGGTACACGGGTAAAGCAAGAATATCCCCCATGTGATCACGAAAAAAGGGGGAACTGCCTGCTTGTGGAATGATAATCCAGCGATTCAGCAAATAAACCAGCGCTGCCAGGAGCGCCAGCAGCATCAGATATTTAAGACGACGATCAGAGTCAAGGCTATCATGTTGAGAGTCAGCCATATCAGACGATTTCTATTTTTTGTATTCATTAATTTGGTCCTTCATGATTCGATTTTCAGGAGCGCAGTTTAAGCCATATTGCTATAGAAAAAAACTGAATTTCGATATTTGAGTTGAGTTTTCACAGAGTCTCACACTATTATTACTTTGAAAGATATAGCTCCCTTCTCATATTCTGTTCATGAAATATAAAATAATTGTTCCGCGATTCTTTCAGATCATTCTGGGTTTATCCATTGCCTTAAGTTCGGTATTCGGAAAGATTTATCACGTGAAGGCTCCTTCCCTGGCGCTGACTGACAGCAATCGAGTTGTTGTTGCCACCCCCACTGATTTTGATCCCGCCAAAAAGGACGGCTACCCCTTTATTGTCATGCTCCATGGTTATAGTGGAAATGAGACCCAATGGGAAAGTGATGCAGATTTACAAATGCTGAGCGATACTCACAATATCTTACTCGCCCTGCCTGATGGTGGTTATGATGGCTGGTGGATTGATACTGACCTCCTACCCGGCAGAGACTACGAAACCCACATTCACCAGGAGCTCAAGATCTGGATGGTTCAGAACTTCAACGGCTCTATGAAAGCATCACAACATGGTATTCTGGGATTAAGCATGGGTGGCTATGGTGCTTTTGTCCAGGCCTTAAAACATCCAGATAGCTATGCTGCTGCTGCCAGCTTAAGTGGCGTAATGGATATCACCCGCCACCCGGACAGCTGGGGATTAAAAAAATCACTAGGCCAATATTCTGACAATACTGAAAAGTGGAAAGCAAATAATCCCCTGCATCTCTCCCAAAAAGTGGCCCTGAAAACCAGCCCTGCATTACTGCTCATTTGTGGTCGCGATGATTTCGCTTTTCCCGAAAATCAAGCTATGGCTCACCAGTTGGACCTACTGAACTATTCAGCCCAATTCCAAGAGGAGGACGGCGCTCATACACACACCTTTTGGAAAACTCACATAGCTACAGCCGTCGAGTTCATTGTCAGCAATTTTTATAAGTAAGAAGCACAGCCCCAGACTTACTCCCTTCTGACTTTTTCCTTCCCCAACCGTTCATTCGCCTTATTTTGTAGCAATGAAGACGCCTTTTCCAATTGATTTTTCCATGAACCCCCGAGGTACAGCACGGGCCGGCTCCATCTTCTTTTTGCATGCCAACAGTTATTGTGCTGGTCTCTATCAGCCTTTCCTCGAACCCTTACAAAAAGATTATGAAATTTGGGCGCCGGATCTACCTGGTCATGGCAACTCTCGTTGGACCGGTCTAATCCAGACCTGGGAAGATCTGGCCAATTATTACATCGAACAATTAGAGCAGAACCCTCCCAAAAAGCCCTTGATCGGGATGGGACATTCCATCGGGGGAGTTGTTACTATGCTCATAGCCATCCAGCGACCGGAGTGGTTCAGCCGGATTATCCTGCTGGATCCGGTCTTGCTTCCCAAACATCTTCTCTGGGTAATCAGGGGGCTAAGACTGACCTCTTTAACTCAGTTAATACCTTTGGCTAAAGCAGCAAACCGTAGAAAATGGTTATTCGCATCCCACGCAGAAGCCCTGGAACATTATTCCAGGAAAAAGGTTTTTTCACGCTGGGAACCCCGTTTCCTGGAAGCTTATGTTGAAACTTGTCTCCATTCAACCAGCAAGGGTCAGGTCCAACTGTCCTGTGCTCCCCAACTGGAATCCAGCATTTACCAAACATTACCACTAAACGCCTGGAGTATTCCCAAAAAACTTACAGTACCCGCACTTTTCATTATTGGTAAGCACTCAGATACGGTTAACCAGAGGGGTCTGCGCCGGCTGGCAAACCTGGGTGGGAATCATGTTGTTAAAAGCATCGATGGCGGGCATCTTTTCCCCTTTGAAAAACCTGAAGCGAGTATGGCTCTGATCAAGGACTTTCTGAACACATGAAAATTGAATTACATGGCACGACCGTCAATACACAAGCTGTGGATACAGCCGTTGATATCCTTAAAAATGGTGGGTTAATTATCTACCCCACCGATACTGTTTATGGGATCGGCTGCGACATTACCAAAAAGGCAGCCATCGAAAGAATCTACCGTGTCAAAGGAATTGAAAAGCAAAAGCCTTTAAGCTTTGTCTGTTCTGACATCAAAGATATCTCAAAATATGCAAAAATTTCTACAGCAAATTATCGTGATCTGCGTAGATACCTACCCGGACCCTACACCTTTATTCTACCCGGAACCCGAGAAGCACCGAAAGTGCTCCTTTCCAGGCAGAAAACGGTGGGAATTAGAATTCCGGATCACGCTTTAACCCTGGCTATCGTAGAAGCCCTGGGTAATCCCATAATCTCCACCAGTGTAAATATCAGTGAACAAAGTTTTGCCAGTGATCCCCAGGATTTTTCTGAATACTATGAAGGGAAAGTTGATCTTATCCTGGATTCCGGACCAACATGGGCTGAATTGTCATCAGTTATCGACATGACCAATGACGATGGTCTCATGGTTATCCGGGAAGGCCAGGGAGATATCAGCTGGTGTCAGGTCTAATACCAATTTAGCTCAATCCGATCCATATAGCATCTTATACATGGCATCCCAGGGGGGTAGAACGATAGGCTTCTTCGATAGAGCGCCCAAGGTTTTCTTGTCCAGATATTTTCGGGGTAGAATGACCCCATAAAGATATTGATCGAACCAGGCATCATCCATGAGCCAGTATCCGTCTTTTCCTCGATCCTCACCCCATGAATTTTCGACCTTCCATTGCCTGGCCTGCTTATCAAC
>JAOZSM010000232.1:3701-4769 GCA_029939675.1 Fidelibacterota bacterium | reverse complement strand
TGAATCAGAACATCCTCGATTTAGGAGAGAGTTTAAAAAACTCTTGAGAAAATATAGAACTCTAAATGAGGACTTTGAAACGCTTAAGAAATCCCAACTGGCTCTTCTTCATAAAATGAAGATTGACAATAATGGAATCTTCAAAATTCCAGATTTGGGTATTGAGAAAATAAGGTTTTATAAGGTGAAGAAATTTGCTTGTAAATCCTTGAAAGGGCGAGGAGCAAAGTCAGGGCTGAGATTGATCTATACTTATGATGATTTGACTGATCACATTGAATACATTGAGATTTATCACAAGAATGACAAAGAGAACGAAGATAAAGACCGACTGAAAGATGATTATAAAGAATACGACTTCCAAAAGATGCAAGAAATGGCATTAAGCCCCGATGATCAATCCGAGGAGAGCGCATAATTCTTCTCAATTTATTCTAGAAGCACCCGTAAATGCTTTCTCCAAGAATTGATATGTTTTGCTGCAAATACACAAGAATTAGTTATGCTAAGCAGAATTTCTGAACGGGGTGTCGTTCATTTTAATTGGTGCCGGGATAAGTGAAGCTGATCAAAAGCCAACTCTAGTGATGAACGACATTGTAACCCCACAGTCGCGAAAAGCGCTTGTCGTTGATCACTCTTGATTATTCGTATCGCAAATCCATGACTAAGAAAAACTTCAGTTGTTGACAATTTCCGAACAACAAATTCTAAATCAAATTAGCACTCACCTAAAAAATGTTTGCCCTTGGCTTGTAGTAATTCCCATTATTTTACTGCGAAGATGTGGGGAATAATGTGGGGAATAGTTCTTTAAAAATAAATAGGGGTTAGATAAATATCATCTAACCCCTTGTTTATTATGGCGGGATCGACGGGGCTCGAACCCGCGACCTCCGGCTTGACAGGCCGGCGTTCTAACCAAAGCTGAACTACGATCCCAATTATCTAAAAACTTTACTCAAGAACGCTACTCCGTAATCTTCCCAACAGAAACATCGGATGCTCTAATCAAAGCTGCCTGTCACGGCGAAGCTCGGAGAGCGAAGACGGAAACTACGATCCCAT
>JAOZSM010000232.1:0-3691 GCA_029939675.1 Fidelibacterota bacterium | reverse complement strand
TAGTCTTTTTTCTTGAACATAATGGCTACGGGGAAGATCACCAGATAGCCAATAAGTAGCACGATGGGTGAAACAGTTAACGATTGCGTGCTGTTTAACTCACCCGTCCCCATGAGAACATATCCAAGAATAATGACAAAAAGCCCAGCTATGAAAAGAATATAATTTGTGCGAGTGTATGGTAACTCGGAGAGCCAATGTTTACCGTCTTTATTACCTTCGCTTCTCATAGCGCGGCGAATATAGATGGCGCATTATAGGTGCGCAAATAAAAATCATACTTTACCAAAATAATTTACCAGCGTTGACATGCCAAAAGCCCCCTTCTATATTGACAGACTTTAGAAAGGAAACTGTGTTTGAAAACGATCATTCGATTGAGCCTTACTTTTCTCATTATTCTGAGCCTGGCAGCTATTACCAGTCTCTATTTTGTTTTTGATTCCAGAGCAACCATTGGACAGGATGGTGAAGTTGATCTCATCATTGCAGAGGGAGCCAGTTTAAGCACCATTGCTCTACAGTTGCACGAGGCTGGCGTTATTCGTTCACCTAATACCTTTAAAATGGCTGCCCGACTTCTACACAAAACGCGAGCGATCTACCCGGGAAGCTACTCTCTGAAAAAACGACTGACCAATACAGAGGCTCTTGAAGCACTATCGCATGCCAAAGCGATCGAGGTCCTGGTCACCATCCCGGAAGGGCTTAGATCCGATGAGACCATTGGATTGTTAAGCCGGAAACTGGGGCTGGATTCTTTAAGAATGATATCTCTGTTGACAGATTCTACTTTGCTCCAGCTTGCCGGTCCGGGTTTCCGTCATCTGGAAGGAACACTCTATCCTGAGACCTATCGCTTCCTGGCAAATAGTGATGAATTTACAGTCCTGAAAAAGTTGGTGACCCACTTCCGGAACAGTATTAAGCCGGAGATGCTGGTAAAAGCTCAAGAATATGGCTTTGACCTTTTCAAATTGATCACCTTTGCCTCTTTGGTAGAAAAGGAAACAGGTAGAGCTGATGAGCGACAATTGGTGGCTTCAGTGTATCACAATCGGCTCAGGAAGAATATGCTCCTGGGTTGTGATCCAACTTTAATATATATGCTCGTATTGCGGGGAGAATGGGATGGCAACATTCGGCGCAAGCATTTTTCAATACGACACCCGTATAACAGTTATCTCTACCGAGGTTTACCGCCTGGTCCCATCGCCAACCCAGGCTTGGCCAGTATTTTGGCTAGTCTGGATCCGGTAGACTCACCGTATCTATATTTTGTTGGAAAGAATGATGGCACTGGTTCCCATGCTTTTTCCAGAACCCTCCGCGAACACACCAACAAGGTGAATCGCTATCAACGTCGGAGATCTAATCGATGAATAACGTCCTGGCAGGATTGAACCCTCAACAACAAGCAGCCGTTCAAGCCCTGGAAGGACCAGTCCTGATCTTTGCCGGAGCAGGTAGTGGGAAGACTCGGGTGTTGACTCATCGGATCGCTAATCTCATTCACAGTGGTACAGCCGCTCCTCATGAAATTCTATCAGTCACGTTTACCAATAAAGCTGCCGGGGAGATGCGGGAAAGAATCAAGCGGATTCTCGGTGAAAATCTTTCCCATGTGAATATGGGAACTTTTCACTCGATCTGTGCCCGAATTCTGAGACGAGAAGCCCTGTATATTGGCTATGAACAGAGTTTTAGTATCTACGACGATGAGGATGGGCAGAAAGTGGTCAAAAAGATCCTGAAAGATCTGAACATTTCCACTGATGTCATCAAGCCCAATTCAGTATTTTATGGGATCAAGCAGTTTAAATCCAAAATGATCTTCCCTGCAGAAGCTGCTGACCTGGCGCTCTCTACTTTCGATGATCAGGTGGCCAAGGTTTACGCCATTTATCAAGCAGAACTTAAAAACAGCAGTGCCATGGATTTTGACGACCTTTTACTTAAGCCCCTGGAACTATTCGAAAAAAATCCTCATATCCTGAAGAAATATCAGGACCAGTTCAAATACATCATGGTCGATGAGTACCAGGATACCAACAAAGCCCAATTTCTGTTTGTGGAAGCACTGAGTCAGGAACATAAGAATCTATGTGTAGTAGGTGATGACGATCAGTCCATCTATGGTTGGCGGGGTGCTGATATTGGCAATATACTCGATTTCCAACAGCTTTTTCCTGGTGCCAAGACTTTTAAGCTTGAACAAAATTATCGTTCCACAAAGACTATTCTTGACGCTGCATCGGCTGTTGTTTCTCGTAATGAGAAGCGGGCTCCCAAAGAACTTTTTACTGAAAGCGGAGCTGGAGAGTTGATCAAAGTCCTGCAAGGTCGCAATGAACTGGATGAAGGGCGTCTCATTGTGGATGAAATACAGTCCGTTTGTCGGCGCAATGGCCATGGGTTTCAGGATGTTGCTTTGCTGTACCGCACCAATGCTCAGTCCCGTCCTTTGGAGGATGTGCTGCGGCGCAATGGTATTCCTTACCAGATAATCGGTGGAACAAAATTTTATGATCGCCTGGAAGTGAAGGATATTCTGGGTTATTTCCGTATCATAGTAAATCCCCTGGACAATGTCAGCTTTATGCGGGTGATCAATAAGCCTACTCGCGGAATCGGGAAGACCAGCCAGGAGGCTATTGCAGCTTTTGCCACCAATCAGGGAATATCACTTTTTAGTGCGGCAACCAGGGCTCAAGAATATGGTTTGCCAACCAGAGCCTTCAATCGGAGCATTGAGTTTGTCAAATTAATTGGAAAATATTCAGACTTGCTCAATGAATTGAACCTGGAGGAATGGGCCCGCGTCTTTGTTGATGAATTGGGATTTGTTAAGCTCTATCAGGCAGAGGCTACTGCTGAGAGTGATGTCCGGGTTGACAATATTTATGAGTTGTTGTCCGCTATTTCTGAATATGCTCAAAGGGCTGAGGAGCCCAGCTTGACCGGATATATGGAAGAAGTCGCCCTACTGACTGATATTGATAAGTTTAACCATGACAAGCAGCAAGTGACTTTAATGACGTTGCATAGCGCCAAGGGCCTGGAATTTCCGGTAGTATTTCTCACCGGAATGGAAGATGGTCTTTTTCCATTACAGCGTTCAATAGAAGAAACTGAAGCTCTGGAAGAAGAACGCAGATTATTTTATGTAGGCTTGACTCGCGCCATGCAACGTGCATATTTAAGTGGTGCTCAAATGAGACAGCGCTATGGAGAGACGATGTACAGTCGTCCTTCGCGTTTTCTGGAAGAGATACCGGCAAATTTACTTGATTATGGAACCAAAACTTTGAGCGATTATGCTCCCAAGGAGTATTACCGGAAACCTGGAGTGAAAGTGACCCGTACCAAACCTACAAAGCCCACCCCCAAGAAACAGAGCACTGGTATGCGGCGTGCCTTGGGTACTCTGTATCAAAGAGAACCTGGAGTTTATGAGGCCGGTATGGATGTGGAGCATAAGATCTTTGGCAAAGGTAAGATTCTCACAGTTGAAGGGAGCGGCCCAGAAGCAAAGGTCACCATCATGTTTCAGGGGAACGTCAAAAAGAAGCTCATTGCAAAATTTGCCAACCTGAGTATCGAAGACTGATCGACACCACTGCAATAATCATTCACTAATTAGTGTCCGTCCTTAATGTCTGAAAACAAACCGTTGAAACGGTTCTTCTTA
>JAOZSM010000231.1 GCA_029939675.1 Fidelibacterota bacterium | reverse complement strand
GAATTTTAGTTAACCTTCCATTTGCATTCTATGAATAACCGCCTAAAATACTACCCATGCCAGATATTCAGACGATCATATTTTTTGCAATTCTCATAGTATCCGTTGTTGCTTTCATTCGGGAATGGTTTCCCATCGAAGTTACTTCATTACTGGTGCTGGCAGCTCTGCTATTATCCGGGTTAATCGATAAAAACCAGGCCATCGATGGATTTTCCAATAAAGCCGTGATAACGATTGGGGCTATGTTCGTTCTTAGTCATGCTTTTACTAAAACGGGTTTTATTCGGGTGTTTACCGTTTGGCTGGAGAATAATGGGCGTGGACGAAATTGGGCTGTAACAACGCTTTTCCTATTGTCTGTAAGCATCTTCTCAGCCTTCATCAACAATACCGCCACTGTTGCTATTCTGATCCCGGTGGCAACTGAGCTTTCCCAACGTTTGAAGATCAGTGTTTCCAAAATTATGATGCCTCTATCTTTCGCGGCAATCGTTGGGGGTACTTGTACCGTGATTGGTACATCAACGAACCTGATTGTCAATGATATCGCAACTGAAGCTGGTTTTAATATTGGTGTATTTGAATTAAGTAAACTGGGAATAATTCTGGTAGTTGTCACCCTGGGTTACATTCTCTTAGCCCAACGCTGGATTCTACCCTCACGGGTACCGGTCTCAGGTCTCACCAAAAAATACCACATGGGTACCTATTTAACTGAAGTAAAGCTTACTGAAGAGTCCCCCCTGTTAGGACAAAATTTCATTGATATGAATCTCGGTGCCAAGTATGAGCTTACCGTTCTGGAAATCATTCGCGGAGGCAACCACATTACTACCAATCTGCGAAATATTGTGTTCAAATCAGATGATATTCTACTGGTCCAATGTTCTGTGGATAAGCTTCAGCAGTTTAGATCTGAGCAAAAAGTGCTGTTACTTACCGATGTAAAAATGAATGACCATGAACTAGCCAATACTGAGAATATTCTGGTGGAGGCCATGGTATCGCCCAACTCTCGGTTGGCGGGAGTCTCTCTCATGGAAATCGATTTTCGACGACGCTATGGCTTATTTGTGCTGGCAGTTCGGCATTATCGGGAAATCGTCAAACAAAAAATTGGCCATATCAAGCTAAAACAATTTGATACACTACTGATCTTTGGTTCACGAACCCGTATGGCAGCCTTGAATACTGATCCCAATTTTATCATGCTGGATGAACTTGATTGTACCCTGCATAAGATCAAGTATTGGTGGCTGGCAGTTTCAATTATTCCAATTGTGGTTGGTTTGGCAGCTTTCAACATCATGTCCATCATGGAAGCTAGTCTTTTGGGCGCCATTGTAGTGATGGCCACAGGTATTGTACCTGCTCCGGAAGCCTACAAATCCATCAACTGGTCAGTTATTTTCCTAATAGCAGCCTTGATCCCATTGGGAGACGCCATGCAGACCATTCATTTGTCTGAACGGATTGGCAACTTTATCATCGCTGGAAGCAGTCAATTTGGCGATATTGGCTTAATCGCTATTCTATTCTTTGTTACCATGCTCATGACCTCTTTTCTATCCCACACTGCAACGGCCATTATCATGACTCCTCTGGCTATCCAATCAGCCGGTATTTTACATCTGGACCCCATGCCATTCATCATGACTATCATGTTTGCCGCATCGCTCTCATTTATGACGCCCAATGGCTATCAAACAAACACCATGGTCTTTACGCCTGGTGGTTACCGCTATATGGATTTTATGAAAGCTGGTATCCCGCTCCATATTATTCTGGGAATCATAGGCGTGATCTTAATACCAATTATCTGGCCGCTATAGATTACAGCATAATTTACGAATAATTTTTAGGTTTGTCTTTGCGAGGACCGTAGGGACGTGGCAATCTCCGCCTCTGAAGTGCCCAAAATGGTTGAGATCGCCCCACTCTCTCCGTTCGTTCGCGATGACGGTTTCTGCGCAGATAAGGAGGATAAGTTCTAGCTAGCACCCTGATATTTAATTGGTATTATTCTGCCTCTCTGCGATGAACTCTATCTGGGATAAGGCATTTGTAATAGAGGAATTCTCAAAGCCGCGACGTTGAAGAAAAGTCCAGAGTCTTTTTTTATCCTTAAATGTTGGGGAAGCTAAGTATTTCATTTTCCGTTGAATCTGCTCAGTAGCCATTTGATCAAAATCATATTCATCACGAATTAACTCCAGCTCATCTTCTATGATGTTTTTGCTAATTCTTTTTGAATATAATTCGTTGCGTAGCCGGATTGGTCCCCAGCCTTTCAACTTTACTCGATCACGGATAAAAAGTTTAGCAAAACGAGCATCATTGAGATAGTTCTTATCTTTCAGACGTGTAACCAGGTCATCTTCAAGATCGCTATAGCTCTTTTTGAACAACCACTGATGTACTTCGAACTCACACCGTTCCCGATACCCGATATAATTCAATAACCCCATGTACGCCATCTCAACACGGTCATCATTCTCCAAATCATGCTTCAATGCTGGAGAAAAGGGGTCGCCACTCTTCAGATCATATTTAATGATCAATGAACCATCAACGCCTATTTCAAACTTTCCATCAACAAACAAATTGAATCGATTTGGTAGCTTTTTTTGTTGGGTAATGGCAGTAATTTTAGGCATAGTGATTGACGCGTTGTAAAATAAACAGACTCCCCACCTAAAGTGGGGAGTCTCGAATATTGAAATTAATTAGGTGTTATTATTTTGGATCCCCGGCAGCCTCATCCATTCCCAGGAACTGACGGACTTCACCGACCAGTTTTTCTAAAAGATCAGGATTGTCCTTGAAAAACTTTTTCACGTTTTCCTTCCCTTGTCCTAGCCGATCTTCGCCATAGCTAAACCAGGAACCGCTTTTTTGAACCAGATTGGCTTTTAAAGCCAGATCTAGAATATCGCCTTCAAAAGAGAAACCGTAACCAAACATAATATCCAGTTCAGTCTCCCGGAATGGTGGTGCCATCTTATTCTTGACGATCTTCACCCGTACCCGGTTACCAATATTGTCCTGTCCATCTTTCAAAGCGCCGATACGACGGATATCCATACGTACGGTGGCGTAGAATTTCAGTGCTCGCCCGCCTGTGGTTGTCTCAGGACTACCAAACATGACTCCGATTTTCTCACGAATCTGGTTAATGAAAACGACTGAGGTATTTGATTTTGAAACGGAGCCAGTCAATTTTCTCAGGGCCTGTGACATCAAGCGAGCATGAAGCCCCATGTGACTGTCACCCATCTCACCTTCTAATTCTGCCCTGGGAACCAGAGCAGCCACGGAATCGATCACAATCACATCCAGGGCATTGCTACGCACTAGCGTTTCAGTGATCTCCAATGCTTGTTCTCCAGAATCCGGTTGAGAAATCAACAAGTTTTTGATGTCTACTCCCAGTTGTCCGGCATATTTGGGGTCCAAAGCATGCTCTGCATCAACAAAGGCAGCATAACCGCCTTTTTTTTGAGCATTGGCCACAATATGTAAGGCCAGCGTGGTTTTACCTGATGATTCAGGTCCATAAATCTCAATGATTCGACCACGGGGAATCCCGCCAACACCCAGAGCTGCATCCAGTGACAGAGCACCAGTTGAAATAGCGTCTACATGTCTGTTTATTTGATCCTCGCCCAGTCGCATGACTGCACCAACCCCAAATTGACGTTCAATTTGTGAAACTGCTAATTCAATAGCTTTATCTTTATCATTTGATTTATTTTGCGCAGCACTCATCTCTGGCCTCCCGTGTTAAATTTAAAAGTTTTTATTTCCTCATATATCGCACCACTCGAAGTCAAAGTGCTTTTTAACCACTTCAACTCCTGAATCTCAAAATTTAAATCATCAACCTCTTCTAAGAGGAAGTCATGAATAAATTTACTATTGCGTGAGATTGTTTTAACGCGACCGAGCGTAATATGGGGTTGAAACTTGCGATAATCAACAGGATATCCATGCTGTTTTAAGTATTCATTTAAACTCTTTTTAAACGATACCAGAGTCGTGTCATATGGTGCCGCTCCTACCCAGACGACCTTGGGATCATTGGCATGAGGGAATATTCCTGTATCCATAAGTCCCAGGTCAAAAGCGGGGAAAGAGCCAACCAGAGCTTCCAGGCCCCTGGCCTGCTCCTCTATCTGCTCTGGATTTGTATCACCGAGAAAATGCAATGTGATATGCAGATTGGTCCGCTTGACCCAGTTAATCTTATCCTGAGGATTTTTTATTTGGCTAGCAAGGGTGAACAAATAGCCTTTAATCTCCTTGGGTAAGGGTAAAGCCAGAAAAGTGCGGATGGGTATCATGTAAAATTTCCCTGAATAAATAGACGTAGTAGGTTCAAAGCCGCTTGGGCGCTCATCTCTTTGTTCATGATTCTACCAGTTCCAAATTGGAAACGGTGAATGTGTTGATGTTTTAGATCAGCAACCCCGATGTAAACTGTTCCCACTGGTTTCTCATCACTGCCCCCGGTTGGTCCAGCCACGCCTGATACAGCAATGGCGTAGTCAGCCCCACTTTTTAGAAGTGTTCCTGTTAACATCTCTGCCACGGTTTCCTCGCTGACAGCCCCATGGCTGATCAGGGTCTGCTCCTGAACACCAAGCATGGACATTTTGGTCTCATTGGCATAGGTCACAAAACCAGTATTGAAATATTCACTACTCCCGCTAACGTCAGTGATCAGGCTGGCGATAAGACCGCCTGTACAGGACTCTGCTGTAGCCACAGCGGCCTTCTGT
>JAOZSM010000040.1 GCA_029939675.1 Fidelibacterota bacterium | reverse complement strand
ACAATTATCAGCTGATCCCATTTTCCCTTTCTTGATATTTATCAAGGGCTCTTTGCGCCGATCATCAATAAAATGAAAAATGGTCAGAATGGGATGTCTCAGAGCCATCCGGGGACCAGAAAACCGCATGATCCGCTTTACTTCATCTTTCATACTGGGTTTATAGCAATGGATTGGACAATTCTTGCAGGAGGTTTTACCTTCCTGATATGGACAAAAATGGAGTCGCTCCAGGGCATAATTTTGGATCTCAGAACACTCTGAGCAGTCAGCAACCTTCAACTGGTGATGATGCTTGCAATAGATACCTACCATAACTTTGATGGTGGCTCCCTCGCGCTGCATTCTATTTGTAAATATTGACATATCATTCCTTTTTTGCCATCAATGATAATAAAGGACAATTATAGTCATAGATCCAGTTTTATTTTTGGCCACAAAGGCACAAAAACACAAAGAATCACGAAGAGAGGCAATGAAACTGGTATAATACCAGTTGTACTTCAAACTTGCGTTATAAGTTCAAAATATTTTTTCGTTATAGAAGCATAGCGGCTTGTCCAGGCGTAGCATGAAATGCGTAGACTGATAGCTACAGTTATAATTTTAAGTGCAGTAGAAATGGAAAAGATGAAGAAGCTAACACGCAGTATGAAGTAGAATAGGTATTGCTATCACTTCCAGGTTGCATTGAGGCGAAAGAACCCACCCCTAGCCCCTCCCGAGAGGGGACTTAACACCGAAACATCTAGTAAATATTGAAGCCGATTCACCATTCGTGTAATTCGCGAAATTAGCGGTTGCTTTTTTTAAATCTGTGAAATTCGTGGTTGCTATTTTATTAAATCTGTGAAATCCGTGTAATCCGTGGTTGCTATTTTATTAAATCTGTGAAATCCGTGTAATCCGTGGTTGCTATTTTAAACTCTTATGATTTTGTGGTTGCACATCCCTGATTAAAGTTGAGATTAGACTTTAATGAAAAAACCCGCCATCCTGCTTCTGGAAAACGGACTCCACTTCAAAGGATTTTCTTTTGGCGCTACCGGCACCACCGGTGGAGAAGTCTGTTTTAATACCAGCATGACCGGTTATCAGGAGATCCTCACTGATCCCTCTTATCGCGGTCAGATCGTTACTATGACCAGCCCTCACATTGGCAACTACGGCGTTAACCCCGATGATATTGAAAGTGACCGAATTCAGGTCCAGGGCTTTATTGTCCGGGAGGCCAGCCCCATTTATTCAAATTATCGAGCCACTCAAAGCTTGGACGAATATCTGAACCAGTCTGGAATTGTTGGTATTCAAGGGATCGATACCCGCGCCTTGACGCGCATCCTTAGAGATCAGGGCTCTATGAATGGCATAATCAGCAGTGAGACCCTTGATCCACAAATCCTACAAAAAGAATTAACTGACGTTGCCCCCATGACCGGTCAGGATCTGGCTAAACAGGTCACCTGCACACGACCCTGGAATTGGTCAGATGATCAGGAAGCAAAGCGCTATCATGTAGTTGCCCTGGATTTTGGCATTAAGTATAACATCCTTCGCCAACTGGCAGAAAGTGATTGCCGCATCACCATCGTTCCTGCTCACACCTCAACTGAAGCTATTCTGGCTCTCAACCCCGATGGCATCTTTCTTTCCAATGGTCCCGGTGACCCCGAGCCCGTTCGGTATGCTATCGAGACGGTCAAACAGCTAGCCGGTCAAAAACCTATTTTCGGCATCTGCCTGGGTCATCAGATCTTAGCCCTGGCCCTGGGCGCAAAAACTTATAAGCTGAAATTTGGTCATCGCGGCGGCAACCATCCGGTAAAGCATCAACTCACCAATAAAGTGGAGATCACCAGCCAGAATCACGGCTTTGCAGTTGATCCTAAGTCACTGCCTGACGTCCTTGAGATCACGCATGTAAATTTAAATGACAACACTCTGGAAGGAGTGCGTTGTAATCACATCCCGGCCTTTTCCGTCCAGTACCACCCGGAATCCAGTCCGGGACCCCATGACTCCCGCTATTTATTCAAGGAATTCACCGATATGATGGATGACCATGCCGAAAAGAACTGATCTGCGCTCCATCCTGATCCTGGGAGCCGGCCCCATTGTCATTGGTCAGGCCTGCGAATTTGATTACTCCGGAACCCAGGCGTGTCGAGCGCTCCGCGAAGAGGGCTACCGCATTATTCTGGTAAATTCCAACCCGGCTACCATCATGACGGACCGGGAGCTGGCAGATGCCACCTACCTTGAGCCATTGACGCCAGCTATTGTCTCTTCCATTATTGAAAAAGAACGGCCTGATGCCATCTTACCCACTGTGGGAGGGCAAACTGCCCTGGATCTAGCCATCAGACTGGATGAGCAGGGTATTCTTAAGCAGTTTAATGTAGAACTCATCGGAGCTGATGTAGAGGCCATCAATAAAGCTGAAGACCGCGAAAAGTTTAAAACTATTATGGATTCAGTGGGCATTGATACAGCCAGAGGGGGCTTTGCTCACTCCGTTTCATCAGCATTAGAGATCGTTGAAACTACCGGCTTCCCAGCTATCATCAGACCTTCGTTCACTATGGGTGGTACCGGTGGTGCAACAGCGTACAATCATGAAGAATTCAGAGAGCTAGTAGAGAATGGTTTGGCGGCCAGCCCCATTGGCGAAGTATTGATCGAAGAATCACTGCTGGGCTGGAAGGAGTTCGAGATGGAGGTGGTGCGTGATCAGAACGACAATGCCATCATCGTCTGTTCCATCGAAAATATTGATCCCATGGGTGTCCATACTGGGGATTCCGTGACCGTTGCACCAGCCATGACTCTCACTGACAAAGAGTATCAAAAGATGCGCAACTGGTCACTACAATGTCTGCGCGTGATTGGCGTTGAAACTGGTGGCTCCAATGTCCAGTTTTCTGTTGATCCAAAGACCGGTCGGATGATAGTCATTGAAATGAATCCCCGGGTCAGTCGTTCCTCTGCTCTGGCTTCCAAAGCCACTGGTTTTCCCATTGCCCGAATTGCTGCTAAACTGGCTGTAGGCTATCACCTCGATGAATTACCCAATGAGATCACCGGAGAAACCCTGGCCGCTTTCGAACCCAGTATTGATTATATCGTGACCAAGGTTCCCCGCTTTGATTTTGAAAAATTTCCCACTGCTGATGGTATCCTGGGTGTTCAAATGCAATCGGTTGGTGAAGTTATGGCTATCGGACGGACCTTCAAAGAAAGTCTCCAGAAAGCTTTTCGATCTTTGGAAACAGGTCTCATTGGTTTGGAGCCAAAGTCTACCGCAGGACGTGAGCTTGACCTTAATAAAATGCGCTTTGCCACTGCCTTTCGCCTGATCAAGATCTGGAAGGCTTTTGAAGAGGGTGTCGACCTGGACACACTGCACCGCATCACCAGCATCGATCCCTGGTTCTTATATCAGATCCAGGAACTGGCCCTTGATCCCACACCCCAGTTGGAAACTGAGAGTATTCGTGAATATAAGCGCCGGGGTTATTCAGATATTCAAATCGCCAAGCGCATCGATAAAAATGAAACTCAGATTCGCGAATTTCGAAAATTACAAGGCATTCTACCCACCTTTAAAGAAGTTGATACCTGTGCCGCAGAATTTCCAGCTCGTACTTCATATGTGTACTCAACCTATGAAACCGAGAATGAGGTTACACCCCTGGCAGGAAAAAAAGTGATGATTCTGGGTGGCGGCCCTAATCGGATCGGCCAGGGACTCGAGTTTGACTACTGCTGTGTTCAAGCGGTCTTTGGTCTGGAGGAGCTGGGTTATAAGACCATCATGGTGAACTGTAACCCGGAAACGGTCTCCACCGATTTTGATATTTCCGATAGGCTGTATTTTGAACCTTTGACCTTCGAAAATGTGATGAATATTGTGGATCTTGAACAACCGGATGGCGTGCTGGTTCAATTTGGCGGTCAGACACCCCTCAATATTGCCAACCGCTTACAAGCTGCTGGTGTCAAGATCATTGGTACTGATCCAGCTGCTATTGATCTGGCAGAAAACCGCAAAAAATTCGGTACTATCCTTGATGACCTGAAGATTCCTGCTCCGCATTATGGCACTGCTTTCTCCATTGAGGAAGCCATAACCGTGGCCAACAAGGTCGGCTATCCAGTACTTGTCAGACCTTCTTACGTCCTGGGTGGTCGTGGAATGGAAATTGTCTACACTGAGGCTTCGCTGAAAAAATTCATGGCTCAGGCTGCTTTGGTCAGTGGAGAACACCCCATTCTGATCGATGCCTTTCTGGAGGACGCCTTCGAGTTTGATGTGGATGCTTTATGCGATGGAGAAACAGTATTTATTGGTGGAATTCTCCAGCATATTGAAGAAGCGGGAATTCATTCTGGTGATTCAGCCTGCGTCATTCCGCCTTACCGACTGTTGCCGCACTATCGAAAGCAGATCGAACAATATACGCGTGACCTGGCTCTTAGCTTGCAGACCATCGGCTTGATCAATATTCAGTTTGCTATGAAGGATGGGATTATTTATGTGCTGGAAGTTAATCCCAGGGCCAGCAGGACCGTTCCTTTTATCAGCAAAGTCACCGATGTACCCCTGGCTAAATACGCCGCTCAACTGGCAACTGGCACCAAATTGAAAGAGCTTGATCTGACTCGTGAGAAACATGCTTTAATTGCAGTCAAAAAACCGGTTTTCCCTTTTAACAAATTTCCGAAGCAGAATATTTTTCTTTCTCCCGAGATGAAATCAACAGGGGAAGTCATCGGTCTGGACACCCGGCTGGGAGCAGCCTACGCCAAGGCTGAGATCGGCGCTGGAAATCTTCTGCCAACGAATGGCACCGTCTTTATTTCGGTCAATGATCGTGATAAGCAACAGGCCATCGATATAGCCCGGGACTTTCAGGAAATGGGTTTTAATCTAATGGCAACTTACGGTACAGCTGATGCACTGCGCGAAAATGGCTTGCTGGTTCAAGCTATTCACAAGGTCAATGAAGGTCGACCCCATGTAGTCGATCACATTAAAAACGGAGAAATTCAGCTGGTCATCAACACCCCCATGGGTGAGGCCGCTCGCGGGGATGAGTATGCCATCGGTCGGGCTGCCATTCGTTATAAGATCCCAGCCATCACCACCCTGTCAGGCGCAAAAGCTGCCATCCGGGGTATCAGGCGGTTAACTTTGGATGATTTGGCCGTTACCAGTCTCCAAGACATTTTTAGTTAAATCCTGCTCACGATAGCAATTCGGGGAAGCTGATTTTTTCATATAATTGTGGAGCTCCCTGCTCACACGATTGAAATCGTGGGCTGCTCCTCTTTTCGAAATTTCCGTTCTTGTCTTTCCCACACCATATCCGGACCATTATTAATCCTTAATTTTCACTGATTAATTTTTAACTTCGCCAGACTAAATCGATAACTAAAATTGCTCAATAAATGCCTTCCGGCATAAAGGGGGTTCCGTGGTTGCTTCAATAGTTCCAACGCAAACAATATTCACCACTATGGATGATTTTTCAATATTCGAACAAACCTGGCTATGTGAGAACGCCAAGGGAGTGGTCATCATCACCCATGGTATAGCCGAACACTCCGGTCGATATGAACATGTGGCACAATCTCTGGTGGAGGGAGGTTATACGGTTGTGGCTTTTGATTTACGGGGACATGGGAAATCTTCAGGAAAGCGCAATTACATCAACTCATTTCAGGATCATCTTAATGATCTTGCCACGGTGATCATTCGGACTAAAGCAAGTTATTCTGATCTGCCCATCTTTCTTTTCGGTCACAGTATGGGTGGTGGAATCGTTGCGCTATTTGCAATTGAACGTCACCCCGATGTTAAGGGTCTGCTTTTAAGCGGTCCTTCCGTAAAAGTAAGTGATGATATATCTCCCCTGCTCCAGAAGATTTCTGGAATCCTCAGTATCCTCGTACCAAAATTACCGGCAATCAAACTGGACAGCTCAGATATTTCCAAGGACCCAGAGGTGGTTAAGGCTTACGACAATGACCCCTTGAACTACCGGGGGGGCATCCTGGCTCGCACAGGCTCTGAAATTCTCAAATCCACCAAAACAATTACTGCACAATCTTCAAATATTTCACTCCCGATTCTCATTATGCACGGGACTGCCGACAAACTGGCTGATGTAAGCGGGAGTAAGATGCTGTATAAGAATATCTCTTCGAAAGACAAGACTCTGAAGTTGTATGATGGCCTTTACCATGAGATCCTGAATGAGCCAGAGCAGGATCAGGTCAAGACCGATATGCTTGAATGGCTGGATGCACATGTATAGTTTTTTACCGCAGAGGTAGTATAGATATAGGTTCGCAATTTAGTCCAGAAGTCCCCTCCATAGAGGGGACTCAACAGCTAGATATTGGCAAATAAGGTTATATTTTAAGATGGCCATACTTTCAATCGACCAAGGCACCACCGGTACCACCGTAATCCTGGTAGATCACCAGGGTGAGATTCAAGCCAAAGCTTATCGTGAATTCAAACAAATATATCCTCAACCAGGTTGGGTGGAGCACGACCCCAATGAAATCTGGCAAACAGTGGTTGATTGTATCCAGGAAGTGCTCGTTACCTTTCAGGGCACAATTGAAGCCGTGGGGATCACCAATCAACGTGAAACCACGGTCATCTGGGATGCAGATACTGGAAATCCAATCTATCATGCCATTGTGTGGCAGTGTCGTCGTACTGCTGCTATCTGTGAATCTCTTGAAGCACAACGTGACCTGATCAAGCAGAAAACAGGATTGCCACTGGATGCCTATTTTAGTGGCACCAAAGCGCAGTGGATTTTGGGAAATGCTGAGTATAACCAGGACCGGAATTTAAAGTTCGGCACCATTGATACCTGGCTGATCTGGAAGCTTACAGGCGGCCAGTTACATGCTACAGATTACACCAATGCCTCACGAACCATGCTTTTTAATATCCACAAACAAGTTTGGGATACTGAACTTTGTGAGCTGATGAAGATCCCCCTGAATATTCTCCCAGAGGTCAAACCATCTGCAGCAAATTTTGGGACGATTAACACTATCCCGAAACTGCAGGACGTACCCATTCGAGGAGCTATTGGCGATCAGCAGTCCTCTCTTTTCGGTCAGCAGTGTTTTCAAAAGGGTGAGATCAAAAACACTTATGGAACGGGTTGCTTCATCATGATGAACACTGGCTCTGACGCTATCCTCTCAGAAAACGGGTTAATCACAACCCTGGCAGCTGATCCAGATGGCCAGCCCTGTTATGCCTTGGAAGGTTCAGTATTTATCGCTGGTGCTACTATTCAATGGTTACGGGATGAACTGGGCTTGATTGAGTCTGCCAGTGACAGTGAAGCTGCAGCCGTGTCCATCCCTGATAATGGTGGCGTTTACCTGGTACCTGCTTTTGTGGGGTTAGGTGCCCCCTACTGGAATATGGATGCCCGGGGTCTCATTACCGGCCTCACCCGGGGTTCCAACAAAAACCATATCATTCGAGCCAGTTTAGAAGCCATGGCTTATCAAACCGCCGATGTCATTCGCACGATGGAGCTGGACACCGGCTTACAAATCAGCTCATTAGCCGTAGATGGCGGGGCAACTGAAAATGGATTTCTCATGCAATTTCAAGCTGATATCCTCAACCTTGAAGTAAGACGAGCTGAAAAAATCGAGACTACGGCCCTGGGAGCAGCCTATCTGGCAGGTCTGGCTCTGGGGAAGTGGACCAGGGGAGATTTGATATCGTTCGCCAAAAGGCGCACAAGTTTCACCCCAAATATGTCGGAAAATACCCGACGATCATATCTATCAGGTTGGAGCCAAGCCGTTAAAAAGGTCCTCGGTACTTGAGTGCCTCATCTGTACCCTCCGTCATGAACCTGTCAATTTAGATACTGGGTTAGGGAATATTGATTATATCTATTGATTATTTCATCCTGATATTCTCGTGCTTTAAATAAGCTGGCGAAATTACTCACCTCAGTCTGTCTTAAACTATTGGTAGCAATATACCAGGTAGGAAAAGCCGCCGGTGTCAGTAGTGCATCCACCCACTCTATCTTGGGTATGATGGGTTGAATTTGAGGTAAATCACCATTTAGCCCGCTCCTGCGTAAATCCAGATACGCCTGTTGTTTGACTAATTGATAATTTCCAAAATAATCTGAACCAGCATGAGTCAGAATCTTACTCTTCATATGAACACCCGAACGGAAAACTGCCTTGTAATAGATCTCATCATAGGGCAAAATGACTTCATAAATCTGACCTCGAACCTGGGAAAACCGCTTTTCATCCACGCTTAAGAATTGTAACCCATCACCAATAAAAGTCACTCTGGCAAAATTTTTAAACAGTAAAGACTGAATCCGAGGCAGTACATTTTTCCCGAATATAGTCACCGTAACCATATCCTGACCATAGCCATTATCCCGTTTTTTCACGAGGTAATTCTCCCAATCATATTTGAAAGAATAGGGCAATTTCATTAAAATCTCTTGCTGGATGTGCTCATCTATCTCCTGTCTGGTTGAATGTGCAGGAACATAAATAGTCGTTGTGTGAATCTCAGGTGGATACAATAGAATCCAGATCTCAGTCTGTGAGCGCAACACCCGTGCATTTTCCAGGAGAGCTTGGATGCGCGAGTTCATGGCAGCATCACCTGGTGCTCGTCTGTAGATCATGACCCTTCCTGAGGTGCGACGGGGTTTTACAAATAGAAACAGTTCGATTTTATCCTTAAGATAGGAAAAAAATAACCTGGCATTTATGGATTGTGAATGAAGCATAGCACCTTCCCGAGGTTTAAGTGTTATCCGCTGGGGAATTATTCTGAGGTTCCTGAATTGAAATTTTGGTTACTATAAACTAAACTTAGAAAGCTATGAAGCAATAAAAATTATAGTTTATTTAATATATTGTTAAGATTTTAGTGTTTATGTCGCGTAAGAACTTTCCCACCTAAATCGCATGACCTATCCCTGATAGCTCCATTCCGATGTCTGATAATCAACAGCACTGGTAGTATTTCCGTTGGAGAGTTCTGGTGCACGGGATAGTTTTCATCGTGAATGAAATTGAAACAGCTGATTGCCGCACTCCGCGTCCATACCGACTAAGAACCACCATTCAGCATTACAACTGGGGGAATCGTAACGACCAGGCCTTCATTGCCCATTTATTAGGGATTACTCCAGAAAAGGATCAGCCTTTTGCAGAGTTATGGATGGGTATCCACCCCAATGCGCCTTCCCTGGTAATTGATCCTGAGAATGGTATTCAAGCTCTTTCAACATGGCTGGCTCTGAAACCGGACGAACGGTTAAATCTGAATGATCCAGCCGGCTCCTCCGGAGAACTTCCCTACCTGTTTAAGGTATTGTCAGCCGGCCAGGCGCTCAGTATACAGGCCCACCCAAATAAAGTACAGGCCAAGCACCTGCATCAAAATGCCCCACAACACTATCCTGATGACAACCACAAGCCTGAAATCGCTATAGCCATTGATCATCTTGACGCTCTGGTCGGATTCATCTCTGAAAAAGAGTTTGAGAGTCTGCTCAGTTCTACACCAGAGCTAGACAGCCTTCTTAAATTGAACAGCAATGAAGCACCGGATCTCAGGACAGCCGTCCTGGACTTATTAAAACTAAGTCAAGATCAGCCGGTACAAGTCCATACCTGTATCAGTACCCTGCAACACCGCCTGTCCCAAAAAACAGACCCAACTGAATCAGAGTCCCTCTTTCTGGAACAGATCAAGTTCAGCGGGACACAGGATATTGGCCTGCTCTTTCTCTTTTTCCTTAACCGATTGTATCTGGGACCAGGTGAAGCCGTATATCTCCCCCCCGGTGTTCCCCATGCTTATCTCAATGGAAATATTATTGAATGTATGGCTAATTCTGATAATGTTGTCCGTTTGGGTCTAACCAAAAAATATTGCGACAGCCAGGCGCTTTCTGATATTCTGGTCTTCAATACGGAAACCGATTTCCGGGTACAAACTACTGATGATGGCTTTTTAAAGGAGTATTTATCACCCACTAGCGAGTTTAGAGTCAAATCTTTAAATTTACTTCAGGGTGAATCCAGGGCTTTCTCATTTCGCTCTACTCTGACCCTGTTTCTGCTCATAGAGGGTGAAATCAGCCTCAAATGGGGCACTCAAAAGAGTTCTTGTATTTGCGTTTACCGTCGTGGTAATTCTTTTATCACACCGGCCAACCTGAAACAATTCAGTATTCAAGCCAAAAGCCATTCCAAACTTTTCCTGGTAGATATTCCTGCTTCACCGTAAAACATTTGAATTTATAGCGCTACTTGAAGTGCAATTAGGATGATCTATGTGGCCCGGGGATTGACCCGAAATTTCTCCGATACAATGGTGGGTTTCACACTGGCCCAGCGTAACATGAGGTTAACAGACTCACTCATGTCAGCCAGTTTAATGGGGTCCAGGTAAGCAGTGACTCTTATAAAATATTCTTGATCTGCCGGTAGATCAGCGGTGTTTACTACAACCAGATTTCGGACCGTGATATAGCTGTCCTTGGCAGCCTCAATGGTAAAAAACTTCTCTAATTTTTTATCCTCAGAATTGACCAGGTAATAAATATCAGCTTCCTCATCAAAACGAAATCCATTTACGATCTCTTTATACTGTAAAGGCGTTGCATCACCTGGCTTAAAAAGCTCAAACTTAAAATGAAGAGTAATGTTCTTTCCCGAAAGAAGCACATCATCCAAGGTTTCAGTGAATGAATCAGCTAACTTGGTATTGCAAGTGATCTCTTTTTGAGCACTCTGATAATGCAGTTCTAAACCATCAAACCAGGGATTGGCCGTCATAACAGTGGAGAGAAACAACTGGGTAACTGCAATTACTGAAGCGTTAAAAGTCTGAGTAATAAGCTCAAGCATCAAAGTAATCCGATTCTATCCTGCACCACCCAAAACCAGGCCAACAGCAGTTGCCACCAAAGTTATGGTCATCACCAGCATAATGGCCAGCCCATAGCTGAGCAGCAGCAAAAACATTTTCGCAAAAGTTTTAGAATAGGATTGACCATAGTAATTCTTCATGGCCAGATAAAGATAAACAAGGCTCCAGATTAACACGGCCCACATGACAACTTTAAAATCCAGGATAACAGTAATGATCAAAAGGCTAAATATAAAAGCATGAACATGCAGGCTAAAAATTAGATGTTCGATATACAGCTTCTTTCTTCGCCAGTATAACATCTTCAGCTGAAGTGCAGCAACTGGCAGGAGCAGGAACATCATTTTGGCAATATTATCGCTGAAATTGCTCAAGAAATCGTCCTGTTGAACATCAAAATTATTTTCGCCTACACTAACTGACACAGCATTTGTTGAACTGTCGGCTGCAACCTCACCCAAACGGTCACCCGTTAGACTTTGAACTTGAGTTGCCAGAGTATTGGTCAGCGCTTCGTCAATATTGCCTGTTTGGGTCCACTCTTGGAAAAGTTCATTATTTTGAATATTGGGCACCAATGTGTTTAGAGATATAGCTAGAAAAAAAAGGATACTGGCTACGAGATAGATTCTTACTGGAGGCAAATAGCTAATCCGCCGACCCTTGATGTATTCTGTTGTTAATAATCCCGGACGGGTAAACAGGATTCTTAATGACTTTAGAACCCGTGAATCAACATCAAGCAGTTCCTCTAAAAAATCAGAAAAAAGATCTTTAAAGGAGAGCCGATAATCTTTATTTTTCTGCCCGCACTCAGCACAAAATTGGGCAGTGAGAGATGCACCACAATTCAGGCACGTTTTCCCTTGCGGAATTCTAGACTTTTGCTTATTCATCATTGACGCCTCCGCAAAAAGTCCCTCTCGCAGAGATCGCAGAGACGCAGAGTATTGATATTTATGAGTTTAGACATATTTGCGATATGTGGTTGTGTTTAATGCACTTAGGGCACATTCTGTGGTTTCTCAACTAATTTTTGCGGGATCGTCATCATTGAAGTCTAAATTTAGATGGAAAAGCGAACAGGGTTAGTCTTTTTTCACATCGATTGGTATTTTTAGGAGGTTCGACTATTAAAACAGAGATTTCTATTCGTCCTACAAGTTTAAGGCTGGAACTGATCAACGAGTTAGAATTCCTGGTCTTTGGAAATCAGCGGGTAACTCAAGTCAGGCTGGCAGAAATTATCAACAAACAGCCCTTGCTCCTGGTCGCTTACCAGGGAGCACAGCCGGTTGGTTTTAAATTTGGCTATGTTATTCCTGACACTCAAACTTTTTTCTCCTGGCTAGGGGGAGTGCAGCAGAGTTATCGACGACAGGGTATTGCCCAACAATTACTCAATTATCAGGAGAATACCGCCCTGGGGATGGGATTAGACAAGATCTATTTTACGACCTTTGATCGTTTTCCCGCCATGATCAGTCTGGGTAAAAAGAACGGTTACAGGCTGATCAGATCTGAGTTGGATGAGGGAGAGCTAAAATATTGGTATGAGAAGTTTTTATCAAAGAGTTAGTGTCCGATAAATCTAAATCCGTTAAAAAAGGATATCTTGACATAAATATGACGAGCGTTCTATCAATTTATTTGGACCTTTTTCAGGTTTAGATGATATGTTAGCTTAATGGCTCAGTAATTAGGAGATTCGGGACATGCCAAGTACATTAAGCAATTATATCAATAAGCTATTTTTTATTCTGTTAGTTTCTGTTTTACCTTTGATGGGACAAGCCCAAACTTCCAGGACAGATGTGAAGATCTTGAATCAGAAAATTGATAAACTGAGCAAAATGTTGATTCAGCTTAAAACCGAACAACACCGCTCACGTAACATCGAGATCAAACTGGAAACCCCCTTGAGAGACTATACGCGACTGGACAGTATGCGTTTGGTTGCCCTACGTAGAAAACAGGCCGATTCCAGAGCTCGGATCGACATTCTGACATTGGAAATAATCAAGCTTGGTAAACAGTTGGAAGACCCCCGAAAACGCTATGCCCTGGCTAAACATATTCAGGATCATAGAGTTGCTCATAAATCCAAGACAAGCGTGGTCGCTCAAGATATTAGTCCGGTGGAGGATATTGTTACCGGTCGCTCTATTGACTTTGCAGCTGTAAAATTGGTCCGACAGGGAAAATCGCTGGATCAAGCACGGCTGCTCACTATTGAAAAGCTTTCCTTTGAACAGGTCTTGACTTTTTATCGAGAATTGCCCAAAACAGAACGTTACAAGCTCTATGATATTGCTGATGAAATTGCTGAAAATGAAGATGTAGACTTGACTGAAGCGCGTCGGTCAGCCATGTATTTTCACCTCTTTGCCAAGTAATGGTACGTCTTTCAAGTTTAGCAGTTCTCATACTGCTTTTAACTGCCTGCAGCTCTGGCAAACTCTCTGTTTACGAGAGAGGTAATCTCCATACTCGCGAATTCCTCGATCATGTTTCAAAAAAAGCTAAAGTCCATGGTGAATACTATGAGGTAAGGCGCAATGATAAAAGCCAGATTATCTCAGCAAAACATTTTACTCCTGATGGACATATTGCCGAAAAAAGTGCCTATTCATATTCCCGAAAGGGCCAGCTTTTACGGCATTATCACACTGAGTATTTTTCCCAGGGACCACCGCGAATTTCTCGAGAGTGGATCTACGAAAATGGTCGAGTTATTCAGCGGGAAGAAAAGTGGTTCACCCGCTCACGGACTCTCGAGAAAAAGCTGACCATTCACTATGATAATGAGCAGAAACCCTATCTGGAAGAAACCTGGGGGCTGGGCAACAGGATTGAGAGTTCAACAGAATACTATTTTGACTACAAGCATCGCCTGGATCGATCCCGCCGAAATTTTTTCCTGCCAGATGGAAGCCTCAGGGATTATTGGCTAACCATTTATAATGATCAAATTCAAATAATTACTGAAGAACATTATCTACCAGATAATTCGCTTATCGCCTTTTATCGCTATACCTATCATCCCGTTCAAGGATACAGGGAACGGGAAGAGATCCTGGAAGAGGAGCGAAATATCTTTATCTCACGGGAATTTAATGCATCTGGACTGCTGCTTGAAGAAACTGAAAAAAACCGGGATATGACCCTGATAAAAAGAACGGTCTATGAGTATAATACTAAAAACCAACCCAACCTGGTTAGACGTTACAACTCAGCCAACAAACTGATCAAAACATCAAAATACAAAAAACCCCGTTATCTGGAAACATTCAGAACACCTGGGAACTAGTCCGTAAACTATCAAACCACTGAATTGCAAAATAATAAGCCGGAAATGCTGCCGTTCCATGGTCTGCACCAAATAGCGGAATCAGATCTACACTCAGGCCACCATTGGAGATCATGGACTGATAAACGGTAACCGAATTCTCATAGAAAACTGTACTGTCAGCCGTCCCATGAATCAGTCTTACCGGAGCAATGGGACCCCAATCCAGGGGTGAATTCTCACGAAGAGCCCCCTCAATCAGCTCTTCCTGACCAGCTAAAAATGATGTTCTGAACTCGGGTTTAAAAAGGGAGTCCAGATCTGTGGTCAGGCGGGCATTGATCTCTGAGGCATTTAAACTTCCACCCAACAAGGCAGGAATATTTGTGGCATAAGGCTCTTGGAAAATATCGGCCAATTGATCCCACTCATAAATATCATTGTATGCTCCAACCAGATAAACCAGATAGGCTGGATTCGCATAGCTCTCTCGCTTTAAAAGATTCCGAGTGCTGCCAACCAGGTCATGCGGGCCAGCCATGGGCGCCACAGCTGTCAACTGGAATTCCTCAGCATATTCTGTTTCCATGATCATTTGAGAAACCAGGGTCACATAGCCCCCCTCTGAATAGCCAGCCAGGAAGAGCCTCTCAGTTAATGCAACTTCATTCTGACAGGCATAGATTCTGGCTGCTCTGATCATGTCAATAACGGCATTAGCCGACAATTCAGCATGTAGATACGGATGCAGAACCTGAGAGTCACCCAAACCCAGATAGTCAGGAACTACAACCAGATATCCGTTCATGGCAGTGATCATTCCATCCAGAGCAAACAGAGGATTTACAGAGCCGACCTGATCGCGTTTAAAGATAGTTCCATGCTGAACACTGAGCAGATCCAGAGTGTCAAGTCCCCGGGGAATAAACATAGCACCAGATACATTGGTCAGGGACCCGGCTTTATCCAGAGTTTGATAGGCGACCTGGTAAATATCAACAGTATAGTCTACCTGCAATCCAATTGGTGCTCCAAAAGCACTCAAGTAGGATTGAACCTGTTCAGGGGTGAATGACATGAAATAGGTGGCTTCCAACAGCTCACCAGGAACCCCTTCCGGATTACAAGGGTCAATTTCAGGTTCTTCAACTGCTTCTTTTTCGCAGGAAACCACCAATACTACCAAAACCAGGATAAGCAGATATTGGAGCAAACGAGGTGTAGATCGATAATTCATAGGCTATACTCTAATCATGTGAAGACTTAAAACTGGTTCATGATCACAAATTCATCATAGCGTTCTTCCAGGTCAGCTTCTTCCAGATAGGTGATGCCCTCTACCGAGAAATCTTCCACACAATAAGAGGCCAGCACTGAGCCAAAAACAAGTGCCAACTTCATATTGTCAAATGAAAGGTCTTTGGATTGGGCCAGATATCCAATCAACGCTCCGACAAAAGAGTCGCCAGCTCCAGTTGGATCAAGAACTTCATCCAGCACAAGACCAGGTACCGCAAAAATCCGATCTTCATGAAAGAGTAGTGCGCCATGCTGACCTTTTTTAATAACCACCCACTCCGGTCCCATATCGCGCAATTTTGCTGCTGCCTTACCGTAGTTACGCTCCCCTGTTAGCATAAGTGCTTCTTCGTCATTGATCACCAGCATATTAATTCTCTGCATCAGTGACTTCAGCTCATCCAGGGCAATGTCAATCCACAGATTCATGGTATCCAACACCACAAATGCTTTTGATTCCAGTTGATCCAACACATGGTGCTGCAAACCAGGATGAATGTTAGCTAACAGAACATATTCAGCTTTCTTATAACTATCAGGCAGGGCTGGGTTAAAGGTTTCAAATACATTTAAATCTGTAAATAGGGTTGTTCGATTGTCAAAATTCTCGGCATATCGTCCGCCCCAGCGAAATGTTTTGCCTGGCTCAGTCACCAATCCCTCAAGATTTACGTGATGGTCCTTTAACAACGTGATAACCGATTCAGGGTAATCTTCTCCCACAACCCCAACAATATGCGGTTTTGCAAAATAACTGGCTGCCAGTGAACAATAGGTCGTAGAGCCTCCGGGAACATCAGAGACTGAATGGGTTGAGGTTTCAATTGTATCCAGGGCGATGGACCCTACAATAACCAGGGACATGGTGACTCCTTATACGTATTTAGTAGCTTATACCTGTTTCAAAGTAAATTCTTTTCGGCACGGATGAAACACCGATATGCACAGATGAAAAAATCAATCTCTAATGTGGACTGGAACACCTAAGGTTTCAATTATTAAAGCGATTTAACTGGCAACGTCATCACCAAATCATACCCAACAAACATTATTCCTTCAATGAAATTCATTGAGAACCCTGTTTTCCCTGCTAGATTTCCATCATGAAAAAAATACTACTAATACTGTTGGTTATGCTTGCAGGAACTGCCTTCACCCAGGACTATGAATTTTACAATAAGAAGCTTACTCCTGACCAAAAGGAACAGGCCATTTACCTTGAGAAGAATATCATGGCAACCTGTTGTTTTGGTGGCCCAATATATATGCATGGCAAAAATCAGATCACTGAAAACGCCAAGATCACCATCCGGCGCCTCCTCATTGAGGGAAAAACAACCGACCAGGTATTGGATCACTTTAGAAATAGTATTGATCCCCGAACTGGCACACCATATGGTAATCGAATTCTGGCCTCACCCAAAGCCAGCGAGACTGTGGGACGCGTTTCTTATTGGATGGTTGTAGGTTTTGCTGTTATTGGGCTTGCCCTATTGGCACTTGCTCTTAAAAAATTCAAAATCCAGAGAGCTAAAAAAAACACAACTAGCGAGCTTTCACCAGATACTTTGCAAAAGATTGAATCTGAGCTTTCTGAGTTATCCTGAATATATCCCTGATCGTTAAGTGCACGCTGGACATTAAGTTTACCAAAACATCAATTCTTCCATGTTTAGTTCAAAAAGGCTGTATAAGTTCACAATGATCCTGATAGCAAGATATGCTGAGTCCCCCCCTGGGAGGGGTTAGGGGTGGGTTTTGTTGACCGCTAAGTGGAATTGCAATTG
>JAOZSM010000230.1 GCA_029939675.1 Fidelibacterota bacterium | reverse complement strand
TCAAAATGGAAATCACCAGCTAGATCTTGCGGCCATAAACAGCATCTCACTCCATTTCGCCGATTTGGAGGGCTCAGGACTAGCAACGATTCATTCATTTAAGCTTAGAAAGAGTGATAAGTTTTTCACTTTCTATTTTCGATACTTCATGATAATGTCCATTCTTTTCTTCCTGGCTTATACAGTATATGCAACACCCTTTGTGGCCTTCGGTTATGAAATGACAGCCGATTACCATGAACGTACCCGCCTTCACGCCTTTGCCAATACAGCAGGTCAACTTGCCTGGTTGGGAGTTCCCTGGTTCTATGCCATCATGGCCAGCAGTCTGTTCAGAGATACTGTTCATGGTGCGCGCACTCTGGCAATTGCCGTTGGTGCGGTTGTCGCAATATTCGGAGTCATCCCGGCAATTTTCCTTAAAGAAAGACAAACTCTGGCTCCCGTGGAAAAAGCTGCCAAAGGTTTGTGGAAAAATATGGGCGAGTTTTTTAAAGGTATCGCCCTCACGTTCAAGAATAAGCCCTTCGTCAAGCTTTGTACATCTACCTTTCTTGTTTTTAATGGCTTTCAGCTTGGAATGTCATTTTCAATCTACATCATGATCTACTACCTGTATAACGGCAATGATGGAGATGCCGGGAAATTGATGGGCTGGTACGGCATGCTTACCTCCATCTTCACCCTGGCTGTTATTCCCCTAACTGGCTGGATTGCAACCAGGATCGGAAAGCGAAAAACATTCCTGATCACCATCTCCATATCCATTGTGGGCTACTCAATCAAATGGTTTGGTTATAATCCTGAATACCCCTACTGGTTACTCTTCGCAGCGCCATTTGTAGCTTTTGGAACAGGATCCCTATTTACACTTATGGGTTCTATGATATCTGATGTTTGTGATTATGATGAACTGAATACCCATCAACGTCGCGAAGGAGTTTTTGGTGCCATTTACTGGTGGATGGTCAAGGTCGGCATGGCTCTGGCAGGTCTTCTCACTGGAGTTTTGCTAAAAGTTTCAGGTTTCGATGTGGCTTTAGGAGCTGGACAGGAAGAAAAAACTCTGTTTCTGATTAGGGTGTTTGATGTAGGTATTCCAATCGTTACGTCTGCCATCGCACTCTGGATTATTTCAACCTATACCATCACCGAAACAAAAGCTCATGATATTAGACTTGAATTGGAAAACCGGCGTGGAAAGGTTGCTTCTGCTGATACACCTAAAGGCAATGCAGGTAAATAATATGAAACAATCGATTTTTACAATTTATCATACGCTTATGCTGATGATGCTCGTCATGGTAGGGTGTAGCAAACAAATCGCTAATGAGAATCAACTGAAATGGACATCTAAATTGATACTCACCTCTGCCGCAGGCGCAAAACAGGACATTCAGGAAAATGTTAAATTTAAAGTCGGCAGCTCATCTGGGGTTGTGATCTCAATTTTCCCGGATCAGGTGAAGCAAACTATCGATGGGATCGGGAGCTCTTTCACCGAATCTTCAGCCTTTGTGCTGGCACATCTTGATCCGGAAAAACGACATGAGGTCATGGAGCGAATATATGATGCAAACGGTGCTAACTTCTCGCTGACCAGAACGCATATTGGTGCTTGCGATTTTTCAGTCGCAGGGAAATACTCGTATGCAGATAAATCAAACGATGAAACATTAAGCTCTTTCAGTATTGCGCCTGATATGGCTGGTTTCGACCCAGCAAGATATCCTGGAATTAAAGACTCGAAATATGATCTACTGCCCATGATCCAAGAGGCGCTAGCAATCAAAAGGACCCAGCAGGATAAAGAACTCCGTATTGTCGCTTCAGCCTGGACTGCCCCTCCCTGGATGAAAGAAAATGAAGACTGGTATACCTCAGGGAGCCCTGAGAATAACTGGCAGGGAACCGGAGGTGCACTCAAACCGGAATACGTTTCCACCTACTCCGACTATCTCCTGAAATATCTGGATGCCTATAAGGCTGTGGGAGTCGATATCTGGGGACTCACTCCGGTGAATGAGCCCCATGGTAATAACGGACAATGGGAAAGCATGAATTTCTCCCCTGAAACTCAGAATGAATTTATTAAAAATTATCTGGGACCGGGGCTGGCACAGAGTGATTACAGCAACACCAAAGTGATGATTTTCGATCAAAATCGAGATGGTATTGAAGAGTGGACTGACGTGATCTTTGCTGATAAGGAAACTGCTCCGCATATTTACGGGATCGCAGTGCACTGGTATGAAAGTACTAATAAAGTGTATGAGGATGTATTTGATCGGGTCATGGCAAAATATCCTGAGTTTTCCATAGTACACACAGAAGGCTGTATCGATGATCTGGGTAAACCTGCCCCAGATGATTGCACTGACCCTGCTGGTCGAACTGAGGAAAACTGGTTTAAGAATGACGCGTTCTGGTGGAACCCGACAGCCAGCGATTGGGCCTATGCTGTATCCTGGGCTGGTGAACATGCTAATGACCATCCCCTGTATACCCCGGTTCATCGTTATGCTCGCAACATCATTGTCAGTTTAGATCATTGGGTGACAGGTTGGATCGATTGGAATATTGTGCTGGACCAATATGGTGGTCCCAATCATGTTGGGAATTTTTGCGGCGCGCCGATTATGATCGATACAAAAGCTGAAGATGTTTACTATACTCCTGTTTATGATGTGCTTTCCCAGTTTAGCCGTACGATTAGACCGGGTGATAAAGCTGTCCAAACCAGTAAATCTATACCAGGGCTAAATCCAGATGACTTACATGCCTGTGCAACAGTAAATGATCACGATCTGCTAAGTGTCCAACTGCTTAATACAAGCAAAGCGTCCATTACTTATAAACTCCAAATCAAAGCACAATACGCTGAGTTAACCATTCCGGCAAACTCAGTTCAAACGGTACAAGTCCAGCTTTAACAGGCGATAACAAATAAGTGCTAACAAACATACATATCAGGTGAATCTTTGAAGAAATCAACCCATCCTACTTATGATTTGAGTGAAAATGGTGAGTTCATTATTGAGAATTACAACTCAGCAAAACCATTCTCAAGTTTTTTTCCAGGGATTGCCGGTAAAATGGGCATCCCCATGTGGGTATTCTATGTAAATCGCGGACAGGGTATCTGCAGTATGGGTATCCAGGACAAAGACAAGCCTATCATGGAATTCCTGCCGGCAAATTGGGCTTATCAATTAGCTCCGAGCCAGGGTTTTCGCACTTTTATCAAATTTTCCGGATCATCAGAACCTAGCTTTTACGAACCTTTCCAGAATAATTACAGAGACGCGCAGCAAAACAAATCACAACGGATGATCATTTCACCCTCCCACCTGGTTTTAGTGGAAGATAATCATTCCCTGGGGCTCACGTTCACTGTCAAGTACCATACAGTCCCAGAAGATGAATATGCCGGTCTAATTCGTACATTGCACATTGAGAACACGGCTAAAAAAGATATTAGTTTGGAAGGCTTGGATGGCTTACCCCTGGTGATTCCTTATGGTCTCAACAACTTCGCATTAAAACATATTCGCCGCTTAACTGAAGCATTTGTCGAAGTAACTAATTATAATCAATCAGCTCCCCTGTTTAAAGGTAAGGTAGAACCAGCAGACCGTCCTGAAGTCGTACACATCAAGAAAGGGAATTTCTACATCGGTCTAGAGCAGTATGATGGTGAGAACCGTCTTCTAAAACCAATTGTCGATCCCAAGCGTATCTTTGGCCCACATACAGATTATGCTTACCCGGCAAATTTCATTGATTCCAATATTGATGACCTCTATAAGGGTCAAGTATTTGAAAATAGACTACCCTCAGCCATGAGTCCTTTCCAGACCACTCTGAAAGCCGGGCAAACCTACACCCTGACATCAATTATCGGTCACATTGAATCCAGAGAAACCTTAAATGGCTTTCTGCCAACAATCACTACTGCAGATTATTTACTGAATAAAAAGCGATTATCGCAAACAATGATTGATACTTTGACCAGGAAAAATCTGATTGTCAGTGAAGAACCACTTCTGGATCTGTACACACGTCAAAATTTTCTTGATAATGTGCTGCGGGGTGGATTCCCCTATACTTTGCAGGGTAAGCAGGCACTTTCTGTCCTCCATTTATATTCCAGAAAACATGGTGATCTGGAGCGGGATTACAATGATTATCGAATTACTCCTACGAACTATTCTCAGGGAAATGGGAGTTACCGGGATGTAAACCAGAATCGACGCTCAGACCTATTCTTCAACCCGGATGTCAAATCAGATAATTTAGAACACTTTTATAACTTGATTCAGCTTGATGGTTTCAACCCCCTGGTCATCAAGGAAATCCGTTATCGTGCACTGGATACAGAATCTGTGACTGACATACTAATGAATTACCTGCCTGAAAATCAAGTTAACCCCACCCTATCCTTTCTGGCCGAATCGAGAACGCCTGGTGAGGTCCTGGAATTTTTACATCAGCGTGAACTAAGCTTGCATGAAAATACCGATATGTTCTTGGGTGATCTTCTGGCTGTCTGTCACAAAATTCACGACACCGATCATGGCGAGGGCTATTGGTCTGATCATTGGGCTTATAATTTGGATCTCCTGGAGAACTATCTAGCAGTTTATCCTGAGCAGCTACAATACATTCTATTTGAGAAGCAGAGTTTTACCTTCCACGATAGCCCCTATCAGGTACGTGCACGTGATGATAAGTATGTCATCTGGGATGACAATCCCATGCAATTGGAATCAGTCCATTTTGATGACCAAAAGGATGCTCAAATTAAGGAGCGAGACCATCATGCAAACTCAGTCCGTACCTTAAATGGCGAAGGTGATGTTTATCAGACTTTCCTGATCATTAAACTTTTA
>JAOZSM010000229.1 GCA_029939675.1 Fidelibacterota bacterium | reverse complement strand
GCACCGCTGGCTCAATTGGTAGAGCAGTTGACTCTTAATCAATTGGTTCCAGGTTCGAGTCCTGGGCGGTGTACACCACTTAAACCCTTGTAGAGTAAGCCCTGCAAGGGTTTAGTCTTTTCAGCACTTCTATCACAGTAATCATGAAAATGGGTCATAGCGGGTCATAAGAGATGATATAGTCCAGTATCAGGGATACGAACGGGGGTACCGACACTCCCAACCCAAAAGATAAATCCATATACGGAAGGGACGGCCTGTCGCTGGGGGGGTAAAGCCCGCCAGATCATTTTATGATCGAGCAAATTCAATTAGTGATTCTAGATCACCAGCATCTGCATCATACAAAGCATCAAGGTAGAGTTGTCTTTGTTTTCCGGGTGCGGTTAAGCTAAGCCGTCCCCAGGTAAAGACCGGCAGGCTGAATACATGAGAAACCAAAATATCTGCACAGAGCCTGGAGTGTCTGCCATTTCCATTTGGGAAAGGATGAATTTGCACCAGACGGTGTTTAAATCTAATTGCGATTTCATCAGCAGAAAAAGTCTCATTTTTAATCCAGTAGTCACAATTGTCAAGCAGCAGCTGTAGTTCTTGAGGGATTAAAAATTTATCTACACCGATATTCTTATTGCTATCCCTGAAGGAGCCGGCCCACTTCCAGACCTGGTTATACATGCGTTTATGCACTTCAGTTATAAACCCAGCACGAAGGATTTTTGTCGAGCTAAACTTCTGCTTTAGACTCCACTCAACGGCCGTCTCAATATTTAGCTGCTCAAACTCATTCAGCTCCCCTCTGGTAGAGAATGTTTTTATCAACAAGCTCTCCAGCTCTTCCTCTTCAAGAGGTGTTTGACCGTAGACGTAATCTATGTTTAATCCCATAAATACTTTGGTACAGCTGATTTTATTTCGACAGCTTTTTCCTCTATTGCCTGTCTTATTCGAAGGTCTGAATTTTTTTGATCTTCAAGATCCATACTCGTGGACGTGCGCAAAACGATTTCCCGGGCTATTTGAAACGCGCGGTTTTCAATCATTTCCGCAAGAGACTCTGATCCTGGGATATACCCATAAACCAGTTTCAGGTTAAGGGCTTCTCCCGCCTGCCGCAACACCTTCAGAGAAACGGTGCCGCTTCTCTCCCGCTGTTCCATTTCATGAACACTTGGAGCTGTTATGCCCATTCTGTTTCCAAGTTGTCTCAGAGACATATTGAGAGCTTGGCGAATACTATATATCCAACCATTCGAAGGTACGGGTATTTCTTCAATAGCTTTGAGCCTGGCTAGTTTTTGGTCGAGTTGATCTAATATCAGCTTGCGTTCATTCATAAGCCTGTACCTTTATATATATTGACATAATATAAGGATATAGCCTTATATGACAAGTGATATATTAAGGTTACACCCTTATACTGTGAAGATTAAGTGTTCTACCAACTGATTCGCAATCAATTAGTTCCAGATTCGAGTCTGTCCCGCCGTAGCTCGTAGGGCGTAGGTGAATTCTGCCTGCCAGGGTGTAGCTCGGTAAGAGTGAAGACGAGGGCGGTGTACCAGCCTTCGCTGAAGTTTCGATTGGCAGGCAAACCTGCGTGATCTGAGATCATCTTCGGTGGGCAGGGACACATGAAACCCTTGTAAGGTAAGCCCTGCAAGGGTTTTGAGTTTTTCAGCACTTCTATAATAGTATTCATGAAAATTGATCATAACTGGGTCATAAGAGGTCAAATTGTCAAGAAATGGGACTGCCGACATTCCCAACTTATAGATTAATAACTTTCATCTTCCCAGCTGTTCAATAGCCCACTTTCAAAAAAAAGATATTTCCCCTGGGGGTAAACCCAACGTTCGTAAATCGTGAAATTATATTCTGTGCGATTGATCTTTTCAGGTTCTCCCAGACTCTGGCGGGCCATTTCTGTGGTCATGCCCCTCCAAAGTTTAGCATTCACAATTCGGTTCACGACACTCGGAGCATAACCCTGTGGATCATCTTCTGATCCCTGGGTATGATAGATCTCGTCATCATCTCCTGGAAGGTCCTGGATGCAGCGGATGGCCAAACCAACCTGTTTGCTGGCATGGTCACGATAAACTCCGGAGTGTTTATAATTCAGACTGCGGTAACAGGCGCTTCCTGCATTGATCGCAGATGAAGACCAGAAAAAGGCTGAGTTGCCCCAACCACTAAAGATGCCGTTGAGATAACCCCGAAAACCACCAGGCAAGGCCGAAAACTCTGTACTGGCAAACTGCTGGTCCTCTGTTAGCACACCGCGTTCCCAATGTTCACTCACCCCTGAAAGTTTGCCACCCACACCATTACCTCTATAGGCTCCTGTTCGCTGGGCGTCAAAAACGCTCATACCCAGGGTCTGTTCCAATGCTGTCCATTCAGCATCTGAAGGGATGTGCCATCCGTCAGGAGCCAAACCCCGGCGGTCGGTTACGGCATACCAATTATATAATACTCCGTAGGTCTCTTTATATAAGGCCATAGCCCCTGTCTGGGCGCTTGTCCAGTCCGTGTTATGCATGAGTAGTGGAATGGCTGTGCTGTCCCGATAATGGGTTACCCTGAGATTCTCTGCCATCCAGGTTTGAGAGCCTATTTTGATGGTCCGATAAGTGTTGCCATCTATATCCACAACATCTGGGTTCTGTTCAGAGATCTCCACAGCAGGCCTGTTTGGTTCCATTTCTGTTTGTTTGCCCATGACAGAGACGGCTCCTGGTGCAGGCTGTTTGGCTCGCGATGGGTCTGGTATTCCAGATGGGAAAACATCAAAGGTTTCAAGGTAATTATGGTATCGCCTGTTAGGGACCCCGGGTCCGATGATCTTCTCACCATTTTCCAACACAAGTTTATCGATTATTTCAGTGGGAATTGCCATTTGGTTACTGGTTTCATTCTGAAGAAATACAGTGTAAGATATGGCCCAAATAACCTTACCAGTAATAACCTCTGTTTTTGTAAACACAGAATCGGCCTGTGCGAGTAGCACAGAACTGCATAAAAGATAAGCCAGAATGATCCTCAAAATATCCACCGCCTAGAGATCAACTTAAGAAATGAGCGAAAAAAGTAATCTAATCCTACCACGGAATCAATGTGCTTTATGGTACAAGTGTCGAGTCTACCAGGTATTGTCACAATCAAGTCTGGATCCCCTGTAGTGTTTCCGGGCCCAATTATAATTTTAAGTATAGCAAAATTGAAAAAGATGAAGAAGTTGTATGCCGTTGTGAGATTGATACCATTTTCAGTTCAATTTACGTGGTCTGTGTCATGCTTCCCTTCGCATCTTGACTCCACTCAGTGTGATGAAAGGTGTGTCTTGCTGAGGTTCTCGAAGCATGATGCATTACGTGCATTCTGAAGTTAAATTAATATTAGTTGGTAATAAACAGCACCTAATAAACAAGCTAAGGATTTATATGAAAAATTTCACCTGGAAATTGATAATCATATTAAGCAGTTTTCTTTTTATGCACCAAAGTACCTATGCCTGGTATTTACATACCCTGATTGCCCATCCAATCTTTTCTTCCATGGATGCCATTACCAGCAGTGACAGCGTTACAGTCACCAGTATTAATGAATTTCTGCTGGCAGTTGAACAAGAATTGGAAAGTTCATTACTACAGGAAGAACAATGGGCTAGAGAAAACCTGGATTATTATTCGTCCCGGCCCAATGACCTCATTTTTCAAGCAACCGGAAACCCGGCAGACATTCGACAGCGCTTTATTGAAGCGATCAGAATTAACCCTGATTCAAAACTGATTTCCTATCTTCAATTATTGCCCGGTGCAGATCCAGGCGATCAACCAATCCTAAAAGCAACAGATATAACACCTCTTAAAAAAACCAGGGGCTATAATAATGTCAGATTCGTTGGATTAAATAACGGAGCCCTGGTTGACCCACTTAGTGTGCTTGTAACCGCCAACGATGAACCGGATATGGGTTTGGATATAGGCCTCTATGAAGATAATAATACCACGGCTGGTAAAACCTATGGCTTTGGAAGCCAGCCTTTCGGAAACCCAAATCTTGAGTATAGTTCCCAGGCACCCCTTCACATGGGGCTTTACCATGAGGCAAAGCTGATCAATAGACTAGCTCCATTTATGAAAGAGTGCTACCCTGAATACAGGATTCATCAATATAAGACGCTGTCAGAACTAGCCTTTAAATTAGGGCAGGATTACTGGGGCTGGCGATTTATGGGCTGGGGACTTCACTATATTGCTGATTTGGCCCAGCCCTACCATACTAGTGCCCTGCCTGGCGTTAGTACTGCAAAGATGATCCTGATGAACTCTTTGGATATGCTTGGTTCCAGCAGGATGAAGAATAATGCAATCCAATTAGTCTCAAATCGACATACAGCAATCGAAGCCTTCGGTCGTCAATTACTTGAAAAAGCCTACCTGGGGCAGGATCAGGATTATTTGCAAATTCAATCCTTAAGTGCTCAGGTGTCTGTTCCCAAGTATGAGGATAGTTTTCCACGCAACTATATTGCTCAAGCATCAAATGCTCAAGCCAAAAGCTTGGATCGAGCGATTGCCAGGGGGATGCCTCACAAATTAGTCTCTGACCCGAGCTTTGAATTGGGAAACAGTGATGAACAATATGAGATTTTGAGCATTATGCAGAAATTAGAAAATCCGGCTGCCATTAGTGATTTGGAAACTCAATTAAATGACCTCCTGCAACTGTTTTCCATTTATGGTCGCAGCTATGTGCTTAGCATACTTTCCATTGAATGATCCCAGGCGGTGCGATAAAGATTAGTTGGAAATGATATTCTCTAAAAAATCAAATTGTTTGGGACAGTATTTCTTCCAAAAAGTCCAATTGTGTCCTCCGGCGTGTTCATAATATTTGTGCTCGACGCC
>JAOZSM010000228.1 GCA_029939675.1 Fidelibacterota bacterium | reverse complement strand
ACTGAAAAATAACTAAAAGGCAAGAACAAGACTAATGGATAATGCCATCTAATTAACAGTTTAATCTCGTAATATTTTTGTCAACCGGGACAACACAAGCGTGTTGTCCCGGTTGACATCAGTACTATTTGAGAAAAATCATCTTAATCGTTTTGCTGTAATCTCCTGCTTTGAGTCGGCAGAAATATACACCGGTATTAACTGAAGTTCCTGCAGCATTAGTACCATTCCACAGCACCTTGTGATAACCAATCGGTTGTTGGCCATTGAGAATACTTACTACCTCCCGACCCATGATATCGTAGATCGTCAACTTGACATCTGCTATCTCAGGTAGCGCATAACTGATGGTTGTAGTGGGATTGAAAGGATTAGGAAAGTTTTGAGATAAAGCATATTCACCAGGAATTAAAACACCTTCAACTCCAACAAGGCTACGAAGAACGGTAATGAGAAAAACTGACTCACCACTCGCGTTGTTAAACAGGTAATCTTCCTGCTCAATCATGTTAATTGTAATGCCATGATTAATATCAGTTAGAATTAATTGTATATGCTCAGGTAGCTCTTCAGTATCGTATGCCCAGCCTAGAGCAACCTCACCTGGTTCAGATTGTATCGTTAGCTGCCAAACTTCCGATTCGTCCATATAGATCGGACTACGTATATCTCGATTATAACGAGATCCGATCACTTCATTCCAGTTTGAATGAACAAAGTAAGTTGATATCTGAGATGAGGTTGGTGCCTGGGGTGGTTCAGGATAATCAAAATAGGCATCAAAGCCGGCAGAGGCATCAGAGTGTACACCAATTTGAGTAATCAAATCAGCGTTTTCATTTTGTTGAGCAGATATTGATAGATACCATTCTTCCTCACTACGTTCTGCGGAACTGGCAATTACTGTAGTTTCATCCTCCCAGAAATTTAAATGGAGTATCAGATTATTAACAAGAGCAGATAACCAATACCCACCCCAGGGACTCAAATTATTTTCTTGGACATAGTTGCCTGCCCCGTAGCCATAGAGACTGTTTGATACCCATCCGTTTCCAACTGCAGTGGTGAAATCAACAATATCACCATTCAACTCTATTCTTAAGGCAGCCAGGGGCTTATCGTAAGAATATGGATTCCCTATCAGGTTCCAGCCTAAATCTAAAGAAGCTGAATATGAACTTGTATCTGCCAGGCCTTCGATTTGCAAATTCATCATATCCATGGTCGCAAGCCAATACCCATGACCTTGCTCTAATTCAGGTGCTATGGCATAGCCGTTGGCCGATTCGTAATCATAAACATAGAATGGCTGATTCGAGAAAGGTCCCAATAATTCATCAGTAGAGTTTGCAGCTGTTATCAGCGGTAAACTGAATAAATGCCATCCGGGGTCAAATACATGATCTAGTTGATTGGCTAAAGTTTCTCCAATATTCACTCTAAATTGATTCACCCCCCCAACTCCAGAATTGTAGGAGTAATGTGGACTGTCGGCTAAATCATAAACGACACCATGAGTAATATCTTCAAGGAAGTAGGTCATAACATAGGGGAGCCCAAGGGCGTTTGAAAAATCGAGGTCTATTGTAATTTCCGCTTGATCAGTAACTACGTCAAAGTCCCAGGATAGAATATTGTTGAACATATCCACGGTTCCGCGATAATCTGTTGTGAAGTTGGGACCAATTGGGATACCCCATTCTGGATGAGGGAAGTACAATTGTAAATAATCTGAAGGTGGCAAGGGCGGTTCTGGCAGGTCAACGTCCTGATCATACCCCGTGGTGGCATCGACTTGAGTTCCGAAACTATTATTAAGATCAACTAGCCCACCTCCGGAAACAGTGAGTGTAATTGACCAGGGATCAGACTGTTCCAGATCGCTCACATCATTGAACCAGACTGTTGGCAGGTGCATACCCACACCATTATAGGTGAGCCCCCGATTACTGCGTGATTCCCAGATATCTTGATCCGGCTTGACAATTACAAATTTATATTCGTGATTGCTATCAGCTTCAAATGCTGAGAAATCAACCGTTGCTCGATATATTCCATTATTATTCCCATCAAGCAGGGTAATGCTTGGATTTCCCCAGTCATTAAAGGAGCCCCGTAGCTCTACTTGGTCTTGGCTTGGATTTAAACGGCCGAGCAATACCTGGATATTCATATCCACAGAAAAACTTACAGTGTTTGTTGGTCCGTTTTGAAGCACATATATGGCATCTGTATCCCAGGAATTGAAAAAGGTAACATAAGCAGTGTTACCATCAGGGGAAAAGTCAATACCTCGTGGTTTGCCACCCAGTTCAGCCACACCGGGTATGAAAAGGCTATCAACAATCTCATCAGTTGCGGGATCAAGAGCATAGAAGCCACAATTGGTCCACCCCTCAGCTCCGGAATTACCAGCCCAGAGATATCCCGTGCCTGGTTGCCAGCCGATAGCTTCGACAGACATACCTGCAAAAACTGTATCAGTTTCTATTAGATAATCCCCATTAAGACCATCATCACTATGAAATCTGATCACGCCGTTTCCATCGGTAAATGAGCAGAAATAGATATCATTGGCATTTCCGGAAACTTCTAGCGTTCTTGAATAGCCGGTACAATAGTCACCTGCTACCACATCGTCAATCATCTCAAAATCGGTATCAAAAGCCCTTATGGGGTTCCCTCCAGCGACAACCATATTTGTGAAGAGATTCCCCTCGTCATCAAACGCGGCGGCAGTGATTGACTCACCAGCCCAGGGATCTTCAGGATTATCACGAGGGAATGGTAGTAATTTCTGCATCCCCTCACCTGTGGTGTGATTTATACGATAATAAACAGCCCAGGAGCCAGCCACAATATTTCCATCAGGATCACGGCGTAAACCCCGGTTCGAATTCCAGAGAGTGTCGGTTATACCATCTACTGTAATGGTAGTTATGGGTGAGAAGGCTGCCTGGCTGCCATCGGGATTAAACACATAGATTGCACGACAGGACTGCATTTCATCTATATTTCCATCACCATCTAGATCCACTCCAATTGAATCAGATGAGTAATAACTGGTGTACCATATTTTGCCTTCACCATCGACTGCCAGACCTTGTCCATAGGCCTGTGGCCAACCAGTGCCAGCACTACCTGGGGGGATGACACCTGCAATTTCCCAGTTTTGGCTATAAACAGTAGTTGCTAGCATAAAAACCCAAAGAATCGACATTATTCTTTTTGTCATTTCAATATCCTCCAAAACCCTTAAGATTATTAGTATCAATAAATATAGTTACATTTCCTCATTTTTAGAAATATTGGACACGTTTTTCTAATAGCTAATTCGTTCTTACTTCAAATAAATCATCTTGATCGTTTTGCTGTAATCGCCAGTCCCGCACTGGGCGAGATCTTTGACCTGGAGTCGGCAAAAATACACACCGGTACTCATGGGATGTCCCACTTGATCGATCCCATTCCAGGTCAGGTCATACCATCCAGCCACTTGTTCCCGGTCTTCCAGGCTAACCACAGTCCGACCGGTGATATCATAGATTACCAGATTAACCCTGGCGTTTTCCATAAGACCATAGCGTATGGTCGTAATTGGATTAAAGGGATTGGGAAAATTCTGATACAGAGTATGCTCCGTAGGTAGCAGGGCATAATCATCTACGGCTACCGTACAGCCCACTTCCAGAGCACCCATGTTTTCACCATTCTCACCGGCAGCCACACAAGGTGAATTCTCAGCTAGATGATAGTTAGCACCAACGGGATGACAGAAGAGAGGATCCAGATCGATATTTCCATCCAACCAGTAAATGCTATCTCCGCTGACAGTTTCCATACCACCCTGGATGTTAGAATATTCCACCGACAAATCAGTTCCAGTTCTTAAGTAAAGACTCAAATCCCCATTATTCCACCCAATGCTGTTACTGAGGATAGTCGTTCCTGATTGCCAGAGTGCTATTGCTGCACCCCTCCGGGAAACTTCATTGTCCGTAATAGTTAACTGGTCCAACTGGGCGTTTGATCCCTTTAAGTAGAGTGCCGCACCGTATTTCGCGGAATCATCATAAAATAGACTTCCCGTTACATTCAGTTCAGATCCTATCATGGCAATACCGGCTCCATATTTAGCTCTATTTTCCATGAAAACCGCATCTTCGATATTTATAGATGAGTTTTCCGCATAGATGCCTCCACCATAACTGCCTACTCGATTATCTTGGATAATTACGTTTGCCAGATCGATATCATAACTATCAATACAATAAATACCAGCGCCATCATCAGTTGAACCGCCCCGGACCGTAAGATTAGAGACGGTAAGGTCCGTAACATTATCACAGATAAGACCTTGACCTAGATGCTCAGCATCAATGATTGAACCGCCATCTGGATGACCTGACAGGGAGACAAAACTGCGCATCTGGATGGGCAGGCTTTCACCGTTGGAGCTGGCACTATAGACTCCTTCAAGCAGATTGATAGTGTGTGGTCGGGTTTCATCAGCAAAGATTAGTTCATTAGCAAAAGCAATGGTTTTCAACGGATCCTCAGCTGTTAACCCACTATTCTCATTGCTCCCTAGCGGTGAAATGAAAAGGTCAGCTTCCTCCTGGTAAATAATACTATTCTGTATATCAAAAGTGAAGTCACTCAGGGGAGATACATATTCCTCGATAGGATACAGTACTGTGAAGGTATCTAGGACCAGGGCAACTGGAGCAAGCAGATCTGAAGCAAATATTTCCTGACCCACAGGTGGAGACGAGCTGTTAAAATAGATATTACAGCGGTTGACGGGATCAAAATTAATGTTAGAGTTACCCTGAAGGTGGATTCCACCACCAGTGTTGTTGCGGATTGTGACAGCTGCCAGGTTACAGAAGGATTCATTTGATAACCCTAGCGCCGCACTTC
>JAOZSM010000039.1 GCA_029939675.1 Fidelibacterota bacterium | reverse complement strand
CCTTTACCTGGAGATCAGTCCAGTCATCTGGCTTGGTCCGATTAAAGCGTTTCCATTTGGCTTCATCACCATGCATCTCGGCCCAGCGACCCCAAACATGCTGGGCGATCTCAACCACCTGCATGATGCCGGTGGCACCCACAGCATGCATATTCCCGATCAGGCCACCAGACAGGTTTGCCGGTAATTTACCCGGTTTTCCGGTGAGCGGATTGGTGTGATAACATTCACCTGATTCGACATACTTACGGCCCTCGCCATAGGGTTTGATGCCGATATCTTCATAGGTTTGAATATCACTGATAGTGAATGCATCATGGAGTTCGACCAGATCCAGATCCTCCATGGGATCAACAATACCGGCCATGCCATAAGCATAGTAAGCCGCCATGCGGGCGGCCAGAAAACCGGTGAAACCAGGATAGCGATCACCACCGGGAAAACGCTTACCAAGATCTTTGTATTGATCAGCAGTTTCGTTGGGCAGTAAAGGAATATCCATGTCCCGACGATCAGCCACTCTCAATGTATGTGTTCCAGCTGCTGAATAGATCAAGAGCGGATCATCCGTTAGCTCATAGGCCGTCTTTTTATCTGCCAAGATCACACATGAGGCACCAACACTCATGAGACAGCAATCCAAAGCTCTCAGTGGATGGGCCACGATGGGCGAATTAAGGACATCTTCTACTGTGATCTTCATGGGGCTTTGGGCGTGGGGATTCATGCGGGCATAGCCCTTATTCTTCACAGCAATTTCAGCCAGGGTTCTCCGGAAGGAATCCTCCTGTTTTCCAAATACTTGCCAGTATTTCTGAGCCATCACAGCATAATAGCCGGTATAGATGTGACCCATGGGGGTTTCCCAGTCCTTATCTGCCGCTGAAGCGATCAGATGATTTCCTTCATCGGTGGGTACTTCATCCATGCGCTCCCAGCCCATGGCCAGAACCGTATCTGAGTATCCTGAAGCAACAGCTTTATAGGCTTCCCAGATCGTGGAACCACCCGTGGCACCACCAGTCTTAATTCCCACATTTCCCAGAGGGTCTAGTCCAAGACGATCATGAATTACTGACTCCCCTAATAATTGATCACCAAAGTGATCAGCAAAATGACCATAGTAGCAACTGTGGATATATTTCTTTAACTCTTCAGGGGTTTTGTTGATAAATTCGGCAGCCTCAATAAAGGAGTCAATTACTAACTCTTCGGTTCGTTTCTCCGGAATAGCCCTGTCAAATTTTGACATGCCACCCGTAACCAGATAGACATCCTTGCTCATCTGGGGAATCTTGAGCTGTTGTTTACTAAACTTGATCATACTTTTCTCCCATATTTAATTGTTGCGAAGGGTTATCAGTCAGAGTCACAGCCTGACTAATTTTCCAAACGTTGAATCATTATGAATGCTCAAAAATAATCTGATAACGATCGTAAAATAAGAAACACAAACCAAATCCAAAATGGAATCGGAAAATGATTGTGTAATTTTTTTTCGGAATGTCCCTCATAAGAAGATAGGACATTGAGTTCATCGAAATGACCGCCCTCATCAACATACCAGGGTGGTTTCGACAAGCTCAACCTCCTGATACTTCGGGGCACTGATATAAAACTGGCCCAAAAACCAAGCGGGGATTGAATCCCCGCCCGGTAATAAAAATGAAAATGTGTTAAAAGAGGTTTAGTATAGATATCCTAAGCCAATATAAAGACCGGAAGTTCCATCCTGTACATCGGAGGCCATCCCGTAATCAACAGCAACAATGAAATTCTCGTTCAATACGATTCTCAAGCCACCACCGTAAGAAAGGTGTAAGCCCTCTTCTGAAGCAACGGGGAACGTCTCGTTCTCTACTTCATAAGGTGTGATAATCTGACCAAAATCACCAAAACCATTCAAGGCCAGATACAAATTCTGACCACCGATAACCGTTCTGAAAAATTTCCAGCGTGCTTCCATATTCGCTAATACAACGGTATTTCCAACAATGCGATTTTTCAGTATTCCACGCAGCGATTTTGATCCACCCAAACCTTCAGTCACTTTGTAACTGCTCTGATACCAGGGTAGCATAAAGAAAGGTGTTTCACCAAAGTTCTGTTGATATCCCACACGATAAGCAAAGGAAAGGTCATTCTCGATCAGCGTAAAATATTGACGATGGGTTGCTGTCAGTGTTGAAAATTCAAAATCACTTCCCATAAAGCTGGGATAAGTGGTAAACAATGCCTCTGTCCACATACCGCTCATGGGATTGGGTTCATTATCACGTGTATCATAAACCAGTCCCAGTTTGATGAAATTGGTTGCTCCACCGTCAGCTTCTTCAGCCGTAATGTATCCATCGTCCACATATTCATCAAAAAGAGCGGGGACATCGGGCAATTTATCTTCATCCTCCTGATCTTCATTCAAAACTTCGATGTCAACAGGAGCTACCTCTGTATTAAGATAGCCAAAACCAACGATGGCCCGCACATTCTCATTTAAAACACTTTTCTGGAAATCTGCAGTTAAGCGCAACATATTACGCTCGTGCCGATAATACATCCGCGTTAAATAGTTGCTTGAATCTGCATTCTCAAAACCCGGTGTATAATTGGCCTCATATCCGTTGAACCCATAAAATGGAAGAGCTTGCTCAGTTAGATATCCTGCATAGGCAGTGATTCTGATATCATTGGGCAAGAGATACTTGGAATCAAAAAATAGCTCGTTGGCTCCGCTCCCTTTAGTCGTTCTAGTCCAGGTCGGCTTGATGGTATAGTCATAGTCCGGATAGTGTGAACCATCACCATAATTATAGGCCTCAAACACGATTCCATATAAAAACCCTGTATCTGAGTTGTAGGCTACAGCAGGTACTCCACCAAAGCCCCAACCGGTTTTTGCTTCCTGACCAAACGAAAAGACCACAGTCAAAATAAGCAGACCCAATAATATTTTTCGACTCATACAATACTCCTCTTCTATAACGTATTAGCTATCCAACAGACTTTCCAGACGCCAGCTCATCTCCCTGACAAAGTCTTTGTCTGGATCAAAGCCCACGATCTTGTATCGGATTTTTCCTGATGGTCCTATTATAAACAGACTTGGGATACCTTCAACACCAAATTTTGTGGCATTTCCTTCAGCGTAGGCAACTGGAAAAGTGTAACCGGTTTCTTTAATATAAGGAACAACTTTGTCTTTTTCGCGATCCGTAGAAGCAGCAATAAAAGCAACCCTGGGATTATCCTTATAAAGATTATAGAATGCTTGAAATTCAGGTAACTCACGACGACAGGGGTTGCACCAGGTAGCCCAGAAATCAACGAAGACAACTTTGCCCAGCATATTGGCATTATTGATTGTATGTCCATCCAGATCGGTAAATGTGAATTCAGGGGCATCGTTAAAAAAGGCTTCAGATAAAACGGCTTCTTTCCGGCTTTCCTGCAAACTCTCCTGCAGATCGGTTATGAATACTTGAACATCCTTCTCAGGACTTAATTTCGCATATACATCTTTTACTTTACTGACGATTATCTCCTGGTTGGGAGAATGGCTCAAGGCTGCTATAAAATCTTCCATGGCATCCTCAAGATTACCTTGAGATTCGTTGATCATTCCCCGCCGTAGCAAGGTCTCAGGCTGCTCAAAATATTCCAGGGCCTTGGTATAGGACTCTAACGCTTTATCCGGTTCGCCCATCCCCTCAAAGACACTGGCTTGAGTATCATAGATCATAGCTCCCAGCTCATCTCTCCACTGCAAACCGACCTCATGCTCACGGTACTTGCTGATGACGAATTCCATGACAGCTGGAGCCTTGTTGAAGAGTAACATCTGATCAGCCATGATCCAGGCTAAACGATTACCAAAAGCAATCTGATCAGTTATTTCCAGAGCTCCATCTTCAGGATAATTCTTCAAAAGATCAAATAGGATATTAAATCGTTTTTCATCCTGTTCCGTGAGGGTTCGCTCGGCGGCTTGCACCATGATCATAGCTGAAGCATACTCTTGTGGGTAATTCTGGCTCATTTCAATGGCAAACTCCACCCAGGGTTCATATTCCAACTCAGTTGCTAGTGTGTCAGACAACGTCTGCATTCGCTCTGGAGATATTTCGGCTTCCTTTTCACAGAAGCTCAACATGAGCACAACACTGATCATTAATAGTAAAATTAAATTTCTTTTCATCATTTTTTTCCTTCTATATTGCTATTCTTAGTCCCTTTTCCTCTCGCAGAATCCACAGAGGAGCAGAGTTTAGTTTAAGTTTCATATTAACCGCAGAGGATACTGAGAGCACAGAGGTTTTTAATAGTCAAAGGTCTGAATATCCAATGTCAATGTGTTACCTACCCCTATACCCCTATACCCCTATACCCCTATACCCTTATACCCTTATACCCTTATACCCTTATATACCCAGTTTATCCAAAAATCTATATACTTCGACTCCGCTCAGCATGACGAGGACGAGTTTTCAGCTTTCAATTTAACCGGCATTGCTTTCAGCTATTCCACGACGAAGCTGAGAATCCGGGTTTCTAGCTAATTTGTCAATGCTTCCAATTCAAAAAATACTGAAACACTGTTGGAACCATCCAGGACTCACCATAGTGATCCACAAAACCTACGTGACCGCCTGCATCTGTTAATAAAGAGCTGATTCCGGCTACTGCATCTGGCATGGAACTTTCAGGAACAAATGGATCATCCCGAGAGGCCAGGTAAAGTGTAGGAACCACTATGTCTTGCAAACACTTTTTTGCACTCATTTCTGCATAATAATGAGCGGCATCTCGAAAACCGTGCAAAGGTGCTGTTGCCGCATTATCAAGATCCCAAAAGCTTCTGGCATCTGCCAAACCTTTAGCCAGCTCTGCATCATCAATCAGGTCTGCTTTAAGGCGATATTTTTTCAAAAGACTGTTCCGAAATTTCAAGACATACAACCGATTCAGTCCGGACTGCATATGATCTGCTGCTGCTTTCAGATCCAGTGGGGCGGAAATTGTTACAGCAGCCTTCACATGATCCAACGCCTGACCCTTAGCCAGATAATGAACCACTTGGCTACCCCCCAATGAGACCCCAGCCAGAAAGACATTCCCCGCATATCCTCTCTGTGGCAGTACTTTATCTATAAAATATTCGATATCCTGATAAAAACCGGCATGGTAGAAATTTCGCAACCGATTGATCAGCCCGCCGCAACTGCGCATGTGCAATACCACGCCTGTCCAACCCAGTTCTTGACACTTACTCATCAGAAGACGGGCATAACGACTCTCAGAATTTCCTTCCATCCCGTGTACCAGAATGAAGAGTGGTTTGGTTGCATCACCATCCAACCAGTCAGCTGCAACTATATCTCCATCAGGCAGTTCAAGGATCTCCCGTCGATACGTCAACCGGGGAGCCGGCATGAGCAGGGACGCAAAGACAGTTTGAAAATGACCATTGGGCAGCCAGGTTGCCGGATGAAATTGTGGGGTAGTAAAATCTTCCATGGCGATGAAAATACTCACAGCTTTCCCTAAGACAACCTCGATCCTCCTGGCTCTAGCTGTTTTAAAATCTGATTCCAGCTAACCCTTTGCTCACGCATATTTTCAGCTATCTTTTTCCCCATGAAAGTCAGGATTATCACCCAGCTAATCATATTCTTCTCACTAATAAACAGTGCCTTTCCATGCCGCATGTTGGGAGTCATTGCCTTACCGGATGCATCATTGAGTGAGCGTGATTCAACCTTGAGCCTGCATCCCTTTTTACTGGCTGAGCTGGAAGAATTTCGTCTTCAGGGTGGTTCAGGAGATTGGCCGTACAATAACGGAGACGGCTGGGCCATGACCAGCTTTTCTATGTCTGGAAGTACTCTTCAGGTAAACTCTACCCGTTCAGAATTGGAAGCCTATTCAGATGATAGCTACTATGATCAGACAGATCTTCTACTTACTTCAGAAGTAGTGTCAGTTCTGCTAGGACATGTAAGGCAGTCCACGTCCGGCGCCTATGGGATAGCAAACCCTCACCCCTTTATTTACCAGGGTTCAAACGGAGAGCAGTTCTGTTTTGGTCACAATGGGGACCTTGATAAAGATGTTCTGCGGGAGTTGATTGGAGATGACTGGCTCCAGGATCATCCCCCTCAAACTTATGGTGTAAACCCCTGGGATGGTGCTGGTTGGGATGATGTTGTTGATTCAGAATTGTTCTTCTTCTGGATCATGAAGAACATTGAAGAAGTAGCTGATGTTGTCGCCGGAATTTGCCAGGCCCTGATCATTCTGGAGGATGAGCTACCCAGCCAAATTAAGAATTTTCTATTTTCGGATGGAATCGATCTGATTGCCTACCGCAGCTCACCAGCGGCTGATATTTTTTATTTTGACGGATCCAATCCTGACCCACCCTGGTACCTGCAAATGAGCAATCATCGAGCAATCATGAGTACGCCCCCTCCAACTGGTGACCTGGCTGGGATACCCTGGATCAATCTGACGAACAAGCACCTGATTATTCTGAAATCAGATGGTTCAACAGAATTGTTTGATGTTCTGAACCTAAGTGAAATTTCTGAAGCGCAACTCCTGCCAACTCACACAGAACTGCTTCAAGCTTACCCAAATCCATTTAATGCCACGACCATCATCCCTGTGAAAGTGGAACAGGCAGGAACGCTTCAGCTAAATATTTATGATATTCTGGGACGGAAAGTCTATGAGTCAAGCAGGTTTTACGTAGCACGGGGATTTCACCAGTTAGCCTGGAATGGTCGGGATAATCAGGGTAACGAACTTGGCTCTGGAAATTATTTCTTTACAGTACAGGGTACCCGGCTCATTTCAAGCGGTAAATTGTTACTGCTCAAATAGTAGTATTCTTGATAAAGTTGGCCGTTCACACACTCAAATAATCATCCACAGCGCGTTCCACATCAAATATTTCGGCATGAACAGGACGATATGTTTTATGAACGTAATCATTGTTACTATTGATCTCATAATGATCAGAATATTTGTCAGCATTCTTGATAATATCTCTCAATGCGTTTATAAGTGCTTCAACATCCTCACGGGTTGAATAAAGGCCAAAACTCGCTCTTACCATACCGGCTTTGCGCATAAATTCAGGACTCATATCACCAAAATTAATGGTGCCAAAAACCTGCTCCAGATCTTCAGACATCATTTCCTTAACATAGGGGTGGGCACAAAAGCACTGATTCCGAACGGCAATATTAAAGGTGTCATTCAAGACGGCAGCCACCAATCCATGATCCAGACTCTGGACATTAAAAGATATTGAAGCAGCCCGGGGACAAACTTTTGTATCAGTCCCACCATAGACGGTGATCTCAGGAATTTTTCCCATGGCAGTGAGAGCGGCAGTCAAGACCTCGTCTTCCTCCTCAAGTAGGAGGTCCATCCCAATTCTGTCCAGAATCTCTATTGTCGTAGCTAATGTAATTGCTCCAGGGATATTGGGAGTTCCAGCCTCTTCACGATCTGGAAATTCAGCCTTTACCTGATAACGATCCTCCAGCACCCGCTCAACCATCCCCCCGCCAACTTCTTCAGGTTCAATTTTAATCAGATGATCCATACGGGCGATGACTACTCCAGGACTTCCTGGAGAATAGGTCTTGTGTCCTGAAAAAACGAAGGCATCAATACTGGCTTCCGGATCATCAGCCTGAAATAATTGGGTTGGTAAGTGCGCTGCACTCTGGGCACCATCGATCATGATCAAAGCACCATATTTATGAGCCAAACGAGCAATCTCATGAATGGGGTTGATAATTCCAGTTACATTACTGACTGCCGTAATTGAAACATAATTGACGCGCCCCTGCCCCTCTTGCAACGCAGCTTCAAGTTTGGGTAAACTGATGCACATCTTATTCTCATGCAGACCCTCAACAGGCACATGGATAACATTCTGCATGTGTTTGCGGTGCGGTAGATCGTTGGAGTGGTGCTCCATGATGGAGATAATAGCCGTATCTTTATCCGGTTGGAGATCTCTGAACACACGGGCCATACGATTGATACCACCCGTTGTCCCAGCGCCAATAAAGAAACAGGTATAAACCTCAGGGTCAGCCCCCAGGAAGGTTAAAATGCGATCATGAGCCCATTCGTAAGCAGCAGTTGAAATATGGGCGCTGTGATGCAGTTTACTGTGAGTGTTCGAATAATGGGCCAAAAAATCTTCAGTTATTCTGGCAGCAGGACGTAACATGAGCGAACTGGCAGTAGAATCCAGATAGATTCGTGGGGTTGACTTACCATCAACATTTGTATACGGGGTATCGATTCCGATAAAATCAGATCGAATTTTATCCAGTAAAGCCTTCCCTTTAAGAGATTCTCCAGATAGTCTCATTTACTCACTCCAAACTATTTTGTACATGATTTGATTGGACTTAACACGGGAAGAATATAAGCAACGTTTTGAATGAACAAATAGCCCAGTTAAAGTCCAAATGAAAGAGGTCACCCGAAGATGACCTCTCATTAAACATCTGTCTCGTGCGCTTACTTAATCAGCATCATTTTCACCACCCGGGTGGCACTACTGGTCTGAATCCTGGTAAAATAGATTCCTGTTTCAACCGGTTTACCCTGGTTGTTCTGACCACTCCAACGTAGCTCATACCATCCTTGATTAAAGACATCGTTAACCAGGGTTGCAACCTCTTGGCCGCGGACATCATAAATAATCAGACTCACAATGCCTGCTTCGGGAACACCAAATCGAATGTGCGTGGCAGGGTTAAAGGGATTTGGGTAATTTTGGTCAAGTGTCAGCCTTTCAGGCAAATTGGCCAAGGGCTGGGTGGATACCTGATATCCATATAGATAAGCACCTGTTCTCAAATAATCCCCCCGGGCAGTGTTCCAATTGTCGCCCCCGGTTGCAAGATCTTTTACATCTATCACAACCAATTCAGAAGCTGTACCAATAACGATTTCCAGATTTCCATCCTGATCCAGATCATCAAGGGTTGCTGTGCCCTTGACATCACCTGTAACCAGGACTGGAAAATTAGCAACTGTTGTACCATCAGCATGGAAGGCATAGACGGCATCATCATTTGAACCAACGATAATTTCAGCTACACCATCGCCATCCAGATCAGCAACTACAGGAGAACTGTAACATGTAGCGCCCACGCTTTGAGGCCAGCCAGCGACCGTATTTCCAGCATGATCAACGACATAAATGGAACCATCCAATGCTGCATAAACTATTTCCAGTAATCCATCACCATCTATATCAATTGGAGCAGCGGCATTCCGAATTGAAGTACTAGTAGCAGTTGCATGAGTCCAGAGAACCTGGCCTGCAGCGGAGATTGCATACAAGACACCATCATCCTGACCAACCAAAATCTCCAATTCATCATCACCGTTAAGATCAGCAATGACTGGAGGGGCTTTACAATCATCACCAATATCAACTGGGAAACCGGCCAGTTCGTTACCAGCAACATTTAAAGCGTGAATTTTGTGACTCCAGGTTCCCACAATTATATCATCGGAACCATCATTATCAAGATCTGCCAGAGAGACACCACAGGACATCCGTTCACTTGAAAGCATGACGGGATACCCAGTCACGGTAGTTCCATCGTGATGGATGGCCATAACATCATATCCAAATCCAGCTGTAACAATCTCCAGATCGCCATCGCCATCGAGATCAGATAATGCCGGCGAACCTAATAAGTAATAGGCTGCAGTGGCAACGGCAGTACCACTACCATCATGTTGTACAACATAGATACTGCCATCCCGGCCAGCTATTACTACTTCCAGATCACCATCATTATCAACATCTGCTACAGCAGGTGATCCCGGGATCTTATTGGTTATTGCGAATGGGAATCCGGCCAGTTCTGATCCATTTGAAGTTATAACATGCAGCAAACTATCTGTACCACCAATGATAATTTCCTTATTCCCATCCCCATTCAGATCGACCACTGCATTGCCACTGACAAAGGGCTGTGTAACAGCTACTGGAAAATGGTTTTGGAAAAAATTCATGGAAATAGTAAAAGGAATAATTGTCTCATACGGTGCCTCAGAACTTTGGTTTGCAGTTAACCTCAATTCGAATTCAAGCTCAGAAACAGCCGGAGCATCTGGAGAAACACTTAGCTGATACTGATCAGTTGTATTTCCAATGAAATCACAGGCAACAATAAGATCATAGGTCCCAATGCTGTCACCAATTGTAACGTACGGGCTGGTCGATGATAGGTAACCCATAACATTATCGGCATCTACCCAATCACAGTTATTCTCAACTGAAACAGCCAGATTTGTCGATTCACCAGGGTTCAGCTTATCATCACCATCATCATTAAGAATATCGAGGTCCATCCCATAGAGCGAAAGATTAGGAATATTGACCGGAGCAATTCCCGAAACATGAATGGTTCCCGCATTGAGAATCGCCTTGTTTGCTGTATTCTGCACAAAAGCGACGAGTCGACAATTTTCCAGAACAAACGAATTATCAAGCTCAAAATCAAATATTTCTGTCATCGACTGACCACTTGTCATATCAATAGTTAGCCCACTGGAGGTCGGGATCATATCACGCATCACACTACCGTGAGTATAGTTGGAGTGGATAAGCTCATCCTCAACCAGTACCAGATATAATTTGTAGGATCCGGTCAAAGGGGCATCCGGTTCAATAACAACATTGCAAACACCATTATTGGTCATGTAATCAAAAGACCCGGAAAATGATATGCTTAACGGAGCTTCTACAGAGTAGGCGTTGTTGATATTGCCGGCCCAGTTAGAATATGATGGTCCCCGATCCACTCCGTCAACGCGAAGATTCGGTGTTCCATTAACACCGTAGTATGAAAATCTCGCAGAATTTTCTTCAATGTTGTAGGCGTAGTAGGGGTCCCCACCAAACCAGTTTGTATGGTAGGCAATGACAGTTACAATATCACTATTGGCGGCCTGGAAACCTTCCAGGTAAGTCCCTGCAGCAGGACAATATGATCAGCCAACTCCTGTAAAGTATTCTGCTAACACCAGGCGCTCTGAGCCTTGTATGGTGGCAAAGACTGCTAAAGTCAGGACCAATAGTTTGGCAAGTCTGCTTTTCATGGGAATTTCTCTCCATTTAAATGAATGATCAACTAGTTGTTAAAATCAGCGTTTAACATAGAAAAGTAAAAGGCTCTGTGCCATGACAAAGCCCTTCGTAAAAGAATTGTTAATAAAACAAATATGTCCCTGACCGATTATCGCGACAGAGCGCCATGTAGGTTTTTACTTGTGATATGTCGGCATCACAAGGCTTTTCCCAACTGTTTGCGCTCCTGGCGACTCTCCATAAGGGAGTACAGAACCGGAACCACAATGAGGGTTAGAAACGAGGATACAGCCAAGCCAAAGATCAGGCTCACAGCCAGAGGACGCCAATATTCAGCTCCTCCAGCCAGATTAAGGCTCAAAGGAATCATACCAGCTAAGGTAGTGACTGTAGTCAGAATAATGGGACGCAACCGGTTTCTACCGGCTTTGATCAAGGCTTCCCGCACCCGCATTCCTGCACTTCTCAAATTGTTCACGTAAGCGATGAGCACGATGGCATCGTTTACCACCACCCCCATGAGGGCCACCACCCCAAAGAAAGCCATGATCCCAAAAGGCACCCGCGTCACCATTAGACCAAAAACGACCCCGATAAAGGATAGTGGGATGGCTAATGCAATGATAAATGGTTGTTTTATAGACTGAAATTGAGCACTCAGGATGATCATAATTACGAGAAACCCGATCATCATGGCCCGTCCCAAACTGCTAAAGGATTTCATGGCTTCGTCTTCGATACCACCATATTCAACAGTAACGCCACCCGGCACGGCCAATGCAGCTAAATAGGGGTCCATGTGCCGGCGGATATCCGTAGCATCAACACCCTTGGCCAAATCACATGAAACCGAAATATTACGTTTAAAATCTTTGTGTTTGATCAGCGTTTCGCTGCTGCCCAGCTCCAGCGAAGCGACATTCTCAAAGGGGATCATCTTACCCATCTGATTCATGATATTCAGATTGCGAATAGCATCAACTGCATCATCCCCCTCTGTAGCCAGCCGGACCACTACCGGGATATCATCCAAACCATCCGAGTAAGTAGTAGCCTCTAAACCGATCATGGCAGCAGCCAGCGTATTGCTGATCTCCTGACTGGAAAGTCCATAGCTGGCAGCCCGGTCATGATCAACATGAGCCTGGAATTCAGTGCGACGCACACCCAGACTGGTCACAACATTCAGAGCCCCACTAATGGTTGCTAAATCACGTTTAACCTGGTCAGCTACAAATCCAATTGCATCCAGATCATCGCCACTGATATCAATAATTACGTTACTTGAGACAGGGGGACCTTCCTGAATTGTCTGGATAGTAATATCCACACCAGGAATTCTGGATAGGTCGACATCCATGATCTCGATCAATTCCTCTACTGAGCGATCGCGTTCTTCATTGTCCACCAGATCCACATTAATCTGACCAATCTCAGAGCCTTTACCACCACCCTGGGCAATTCGGACATTCTGAACGCCACTCTCGCCAACAGTGGACACAAAACGATCTACCTCAGTATAGGTTTTTAAATAATTTTCAAGCTCCCGAACAACCTCATCAGTATAATCCAACTGACTGCCAGCAGGTGTTTTAACGTCAAAGATGATCCTTGGTTTTGGAACTTTGGGGAAGATCTGCAGCTTCACTAATTTTGTATCACTCACAGCGGATATTCCCACCACTGCAATGGACATAAAGAAAACGATGGTGATCCCAAATACAACCGTCCAACGGTAACGTAAAGCCCAACCGACCAAGCGTGTGTAGAATCGTTTTCCAATCCACTCTCCGCTGAGCATACCGGCTCTCTTGGTTACTACCATCAATTTGGATGCCAGGACGGGGATCAGAAAATGGTCTGCCAGAAATGCACCAACCAGTGTAAATATCACGACCTTCGGGATAACTGAGAGAAACTGTCCCATGGTTCCTGACATATAAATGATGGGTGCAAAAGCTACCATGGTAGTAAGGACAGAAGTCATGATTGGGATACCGACCTCGTCAATGGCTTGAATTGAAGCTGCTCTACGATCTAGCCCCTCTTCCATATGCCGGTAAGTAGATTCAGCTACAATAATGGCACCGTCTACTACAATACCCAGAACGATGATCAACCCAAACATGGAGATGCCGGTTCGATCAACATCAAATATATACATCAGAGGAAAAGATGACATGAGGGCGAAAGGAAGGGCAATGGATACGATCAGAGCATTTTTTAAGCCAATTCCAGCTAACAACACCAGAATTACAAAAAGGATACCCCAGGCGGCATTTTGGTTAAGCTGGCTGTTTTGTTTTTCAATGTCTGTGGCCTGACGGGCCGTGTAGGCATATTCCATTCCCTGGGGGAATTTCTCAGCCAATTCATTCACAACTGCTTCAATGGCCTCTGTGGCTTCTACGATATGAGCGCCTGGACGTTTTGAAATTAATAGCGTGACACTGTTTTTCTCTTGATACCGGGAATAACTTGCAGGAATCTCAAAACCATCAGTAACTGTTGCCACATCCCGAATCCGCTTGATATTTCCAGAAGCGTCTACCCCGAGGATTGTATTCTCAATATCACTAATCTCGCTAAACTTACCCACTGTCCGAACAAAAATGTCCTGACCTTTTAGTTTTACTGTCCCACCGGGGAAATTTAAATTATTGCGCTTTAAGGCCATAAGCACCTGAGGAATGCTCAGGTTATTTGCCAAGAGGAGGTTGGGATCCAGCTCAACAGCTACTTCTCGCTCTTCACCACCAAACATCTCAACTTGATTTACGCCAGAAACCCGGGTCAAACGATCTTTGATCAACTCAGCCTGAGTACGCAGGATATGCGGGTGGAAATCCCCATAGATATTCAAAATGCTAATGGGGGAATTAGAAAAATCAACATCCTGAACCGTAACGTTTTCAACCTCATCGCTAAGCTCAGGGATGGCTTCGTTTACCTTTTCTTTTAGCTCATCCAGGCTGGTTTCCAGATCAGCTTCAGTCGAAAATTTGATGGTAATAAAGCCCACATTCTGCATGGCATAACCAATAATTTCGTCAACATCCTGCAGTTGACCTAATTTCTCTTCAATGGGTTTGAGAATCTCAGTTTCAACTTCGGTTGGTGCCGCTCCCACATAGGTCGCCGAAACAAAAGCATATGGTATTTCGACATCAGGTACCAGCTCCAACGGCAGTGTAAAATAAGCAGCCAGGCTGGCTAAAAAGATACCCAACGCGCCAAAGATGACACTATTGGGATGTTTGATAGCTTGTTTTGATATTTTCATGAGGTGACCCTTCCCTACTCTACAATATCCAGAAGGGTACCATCTTTAACATCATTGTGCCCTTTAACAATCAGGACATCACCAGGCATAACATCAGCCCGAATAAATACTTCAGAACCGGCCAAGGCACGAATCTCCACTTCCCTGCGAACGGCACGACCAGCTTCTTCAATAAAAATAAACTGGGAAACACCATCATCCTGAATCAGATGCAGGGGAACCACCAGTGCTGCATCAAAATGTTCCAAAACAATGCGGACATCAGCTACCAGGCCCAGTTTCAAGCCGCGAACATCTCCAGTTAAACGTACTTCAACATCATAATTATTTGAAAAATCCTTGGGAGCCATGCCTACTCGAAGCACCTTACCGGTAAATGTGCGATCCGGAAATGTTTTAAATTTGACCCTTGCTTTTTGCCCGGTTTGGATCTGACCAATTCGGGCTTCCGGTACAGGAATAATAATTTTCAGCTGATCCATATCAGCCAGGACATAGGGTGGCTGCATGGCTGCACCGGGAGCAACCAGATCGCCTATATTCAAATTTTTCACCACGATCCAACCACTGAAAGGCGCGCGTAAATTAGTGTTATCCATGGCATTCTTGGCTTGAGTGTAGCCAGCCCGAGCGTTATCGAGTCCGATCCGAGCCATTTCATATTGATCAGCAGAGATAACATTGGATTGAAACAAAGAGCGAGAGCTTTCTAAATCCCGTTTTGATTTTTCAAACATGGATTTCGCCTGAGTATACATGGTTGCATAGATATCGGTTTCAATACTGGCCAGCTTTTGATCTTTTACAACATAATCGCCCACATGTGCCCAGATCGAATCCACTTGCCCGCTGGATTGAAACAATAGTGTCACCTGATTTTCGGAAACTACCCGTCCAATGCTGTGATAGTCAATTTGGAAGGGGCGATACTGGACCGTATCTATAGCAACTGGTACGCTGGATTCAGGTCGTTCTTCAGTTTCTGTCTGACCACCGCAACCGGACAGCATTAGCCAACTTACAGCAGCTATCATAAGAGTAATTGTCTTGAAAGTTCTCATTATTCTTCTCCAAGGGCCCGAGTCAATGAAGCCCGAGCGCTGTTATATTCAAAATATGCTTGATACAAACCAAGTTCCGCCTGATCACTGGCAGATTGAGCATCCAGAACCTGAAGTTGACTGGCCATTCCCTGCTGAAAAAGACGTTGAGCCATGTCGACACCCTTGTGTGCCTGGGCAACCCCTTTTTTGCCGGCCTCAATCTTACGAGACGACTCAATAATACTCAGGTAGATACTTTTAAGCTCAAGGAGCAGATTCTCCTTCATATCCAGTTGCTGATATTCAGATTTCCGATAATCCGCTTTAGCTTTTTGGACTCTGGCAGTTGAGCCAAAGCCATTAAACAGCGGGAGGTTAACACCAATAGCCAGGGATGATGATTCCCTGAATTCAGCATCATCATAATGCCCTTCATCAAAGGGCAACATTTGCTGATAAGATCCAGTTAGGGCGACTGAAGGCATAAATTCGGCTTTAACCATGAGAATATTCTCTTTCATCAGCCGTACATTGGCATGTAACTGATCCAGCAGGGGTTGCTTAGCCAACAACTGCCGTTCCAGGTCAGCCAGAACCAGGTCGGTTTTAATCTCAACCTCCAGTCGACCTAAAGGTTCGATCTCCTGAGAAATTTTCAAGCCACAGCTGCGCTTCAGGCCAGCAAAAGCCAAAGCTCTCATTTTCCGGACATTGCTCACCATGGTGGTCTGATTGGCAACTTGAACATCGGCCCTGATTACATCAAACTCGGCCGTTTTTCCCTGAGCAAATAAGGCGGTCACATTGCTATGATTTTTTTTCATAACCTCAAGCGAATTTTCCATTACATGGATCATCTTGTCTGCCAAAAGCGCCTGGAAAAAGGCTTTTTTAGTACTTTCAATGACGGAGAGTCGGGTTACATCAGCAGCAGAATTTGCCAGATCGCCATAGACATTTGCTCCGCGAATCGCTGCAATTACCCGTCCTTCAAAGAGGGGTTGGGTTAGATTCAAACCATAAACCATGGTGTTTTCTGATCCAAACGCCAGGCTCATCGGTATTAGTTGGACACCGGTCATTTGCAGATTCATCCCGGGAATGGCAACACCATCAGGACCGGTGAGTGGCACTGGATTACCCATCTCATCGGTGAGTCCTACCGGATTTCCAGCTGCATCAATCACACCAAAGGGTATTGGAAAAGACATGGGTTGAGCGGCGATGGAAAAGCTATGGGAAAGCTGTCCGTAGGCAGAGAGAACCGGTAAAGCTGATGAAAAAGCTTCCTTGCGTTGCGCTTTGGCCTTGACCAGATCCTCATGGGCATTTTGCATGCTGACGTTGTTCTTTAAAGCCAGGTCAATGGCCTGTTCCAAGCTAAGTTCTATTGTTTGAGAAGTTCCCCTGCTTAAGAATATCCCTGCAATAAGGAACAGGATTGATAATTGTTTATTCATGAATTGCTCCATTTAAAAAGATGTCAACTATTTCGTTAGAATTGACATCGTCAATATTTATTTCATGATTATTCAGGGACCGTACCTGGCTGTGGATCATCCCACTCAAGTATGAAGCATAACGGGCTGCATTGCCGGCCTTCAAAATGTGTTCATCAATGGCTACCTGCAGCTCAGTGACCATTAACTTTCTCAAGTGCATAAAGCGCAAATGCAGATCCTGTCCAGGTTCTTCGTGAATTATTTTTCCGATGACCTGCTGATTGGCAACGATCACTCGCAAAAAGTCCTCATTGCTGCGGTAATAATCAAACTGAGCGTTAACAATCAGGCGGAGACGATCCAGGGGATTCGAGACATTAACTAATTGCCCAGTTATATAACTAATCACTTTTCCCAGGGCATAATCAAACGCTGATATAAGCAGATCATTCTTATTCTCGAAATAGTTATAGATGGTCCCTTTGCCAAACTCAGCCAGAACCGCGACTTCTTCCAGTTTGGTCTCGGTAAACCCTTTTTGAGCAAAAAGATGGACAGCCGCATCCAAAATAGTTTCTTTGTTGCGTATTTTATCCCGCTCTTTGCGACTCAACGCAATAGAATTTGAATTGTTATTCATTATATGACTCATGGGTCACAAGTAAACCTCCCGGGTCATATATGCAACAAATGAAATCATTTCCGTGAATATTGACGATCCCGCAAAAAGTCTCTCTCGCCAGTCTACGCTCTTCGAGCTTCGCC
>JAOZSM010000038.1:2728-17685 GCA_029939675.1 Fidelibacterota bacterium | reverse complement strand
TCTCAGGTGTGCGTCAAATTCACGCCCCATCAGTGACAGATACCTAGCCTCACCGATCTCAAGTAGTGGCATACGCCAATCGTTTTGTGATATTTGCTGCCGTAAGGTTTTATATAGTTCTTTACCTGTTGAGGGGTTGCTAAAACCAACCAAAAGCAGGAATTCCCAAAATTCAGAGTCTTTATTTAGTCGTGCTGGAAGCTTGGGATTTGAGTTAGAGATACCATCTGATAAAATTCCCTGAAATTCTGATTCTGACATGCCTTAAAGTAGGCAAGAAAAGCAGAAAGCGAAAATATTTATTTTATATAAGATTATTCGTGGTGATCAGGATTCCGACTGGGAATCAAAAGCAAAGGGAGATTTGAGATATTTTTGAGGAACAATTGCTACGAGCTGATTCAAATCATCTCTGTCTATGACTTCGCACTCCAGTGTTCGCCCCACGATCATTTTTTCCAATTCCAGTTTTGCCAGAATGCCAGGCAAGGTTGAAGTCGCTGGTTTATCCATGCCATGGATGCGTACCTGTTCCACTTGTTTTACTCCTGGATCATCCGCGCCATCTTTAACCTGCACACTGATCTCAAAAGTATTGCCATCAACAATGGCTGTGACCAGCCCACGGATTTTTTGCTTTTCCATAATGGACCTTCCCTGTTCCAGTCCAAAGATAGATCGTCGAGGTAGCTGTTGCTTGATTGGGTTGGTATAACTCATAGCTGGCGATACCTGAATTAGCGGCAGTGCGGATTGGATTCGTAAGTTGTGGTTAACTTCATACGTGGCCAAAATCTAGCCGGGCAAGTGCTCTCTGACAATAAAAATATTTATATAATATAAAAAATTATATACTCGGCATAAATTGTATTTATATTAATGGCAGGGGATAACATTAACTGGAGGAATTTAAAAATGAGAATTACCACAATTGTACTTTTAGCGCTGATCTTATTAATTGGCTGTGAAAATCCGGCCCGGACAGACCTTGAACAGCACCTTTATCAGGGACAGGTCGTACAATCCGAAAAAGCTCCGTTTCTGTTGAATTCCAACAGCCTGGCTAAAGTTTCTGAAGGAACAGCGACAATAGATGAAGCAGTGGCCGAGGGCACTGTTTACGGTTTACAGGACGAGTCAACAGTATATGCTGCTGAGGGCGGGGAAGCTTTACCCAAAGATACCTGGATTGACAATCAGAATTCTGAGCCGGTCGAAGTCAGTCTGACAGCCGGTTTGGTCATTACCTTCGAGCAAATCACTACTGTGACCATCATCGATGCTGTGAATGTGACCTATATTGACGAGAATGGACAAGAGGTCTTGTTGACCGGTAGTGGTGTTATCACGACCTCAGAAATTTCCACAGGCGCGGATGGTTCGGTTATCCTGATTTCCAATACCAAATTTGGAATTGGAGGCGAGGGTGGTGAATGGGGGTAATTTCTGCTGATTATTAAATGGCGATTGTTATCTTATAAGTAATTTTGAGGGAAACCAATGCAAAAGTCTTTGATTCCAGATAAAAAGACCAATGAATGGCTAGAGTTTATTAGTCGTTTGGGTCTCGTAAACATCGGGGATGCTCGGGCAGTTTTTCTATCCGGTGATTATACCCAGCTCACTGATCTTGGGCAGAAAGCACTTTACACAGCTGGCCGGGGGAAGACCCTTTCTTTGGAAGGCAATCTTATAGGGTCAAAAATGACCTTCGATGAAGCCCAATTGCTGGCTGAGACCAGAAATGCTGAACAGGATTTTGCCCTTAAAGATGAAGTCCTGGCTTATGTTCATTTTGAACGAGGTCTATTCTTTGAGAAATATGGTGAAGTCTTTAACGGGTTAAGTCTGTACCGGTCTGCAAAACGACTGGTTGAATCCAAGACCCTTGATGCTGTTATTGATTACCAGATATCTGCCATGCAGCTGCAAAATGGTACGGGTGGTTCTGTAAAAAAATCTCAGGATTGGATTAACTTCTTTGCTGCCAACGATATGCGGATAATGCATATAATTGCCTTAAGACGACTGGCTTTTTACTTTCGAGTTCAAAAAGATTATGATAAAGCTGACTTGCTTCTGGTAACTGCGTTGGGGCTGGGTCTTGACTATGATTACTCTTTTCTGGTTGAGCAAGTTAAAAACTCTCAGGGTTTTGTTTTGTACAGCAGGGGTGAGCTGGAAAATGCCCGGAAAATATTTAAACAGCTGATTGAGAATAGTGAAAATAAATATTTAAAATCTACAATTCTGGAAAACTTGTATCTTACCCATTATGATGTTGGGGAATATGATTTAGCAGCTGAATATATGGGGCAGGCTATCGAGCACTGCCAGAAGTATTCTATTATTTCCCAACTTCCGGATGAATGTCTCCACCAGGGTAATCTACAACGTGAGAAACTGAAGCACCCGGAACTTGCCATACCTTATTATGAAATCGGTTCTCAGGCAGCTCTAAGTATGGCTGAATATGGTTTTGCCCTTAAAGGTGAACGACTGGAAGTTGTTAAGCGTTTTGAAAATCGGCCCAAAGTTGGTTACAGTTTGCCAGAGTCTCTGGGACAGCAGCCAGTTCCGTTTGCCTTTGCTCTGGGTAAGACCTGGAAACAGATCAACGACCTGTTCCAGTTTCATCTTATTCGAAATCATTTGGAAACAGGTAGTAATATTGCAGACCTCCCTGGAAAACTGGGCTTAAAAACAAGCACTTACTATGCAATTAAACGTCGTTTGAATCAACATGGCTTTAATTTTGAGGGAGACATTGCCAGCTTACCGGTAACCCTGAAGAAGCGCGAACTGATTAACTTGCGGGCGTATGTAAATGGCTTAACCGAATTATCCTGGAATCAAGCCAATCAGCGTTTTGAAAAAGAGATCATTGAATTCCTCTTTAAACAGGCCGGGTATCAGAAAACGAGGTTAGCGGAGGAACTGAACGTTAGTTATCCTACAGTTCTACAGAAGACCAAATCACTCGTAAGCGCCTGATGCGAGTTTGACAACAGTACATAAGGACTGTTGTATCCAGTTTTAGGAAGCTTATCATATTCTCCATGAGCCCCGCTTGTTCGGGGCTCTTTTTTCATTTGAAAAACTGGTTGGGTTTTCTGTAATTAGTGTCTGTCTTTAAACTCCATTTTCTGTATTAAATTCACAGAATCCAGATCGTCACCCCGAGCCGTCATACTGAGCGAAGTCGAAGTGCGAGGGGCTATAATCTTGTATCACAGTATGTTATCCCTCGACGGAGCCTGTGCAGAGCGAAGCCGAAGTGCTCGGGATGACGACCAGGAAGCAACAAGCAAAACATCGAAAAAAGGCTTTATGGACAGACCCTAATTAATCTTTATAGCTCATTAAAAGGTCTTCATAAGCAACATTAAGGAAGCCGTGTAACATGCAGTATCATACTGGCATTAAGCCATTTTTTTGTTTAAGTTAATCAGAATATGCCGAAGATAGGATTGAAGCCGAATTGGCATGCTAATTTGCTTTCTGTCAAAACAACTGTTATGATGAATGGATGTAGTGACCCATGCGATACTATGAGTTGATTGGACTAAAACGGGAGCCTTTCTCCATGACCCCGGATCCGGAATTCTTTTTCGAATCCAAGGCTCATGGTGAAATACTCAATCGCCTGGAAATTGCCCTCCGGTTAAACCGGGGACTTTCGGTAATTATGGGTGGAATTGGAACTGGAAAAACCACTCTCTCCCGTCTACTCCTGAGTCGATTTGTCGACTTTGGAAAAGATTTTCAATTCTACCTTATTATGGATCCCACCTGGGAAAACACCCGTGAATTTTTGGTTTACCTTAAACGCCTATTTGGACTTAGAGGAAGTTCTCTGTACCAATCTGAGATGTTAAATCAGCTTGAGAATTTTCTCATCGATACTGCCATTAAAAAGGGAAAACAGATTGTTCTAATCATCGATGAAGGTCAAAAAATGGGTGCCGAACAGATCGAGGTCATTCGAACTCTGCTCAATTTTGAGACCAACAGCCGAAAACTTATCCAGGTTGTCATTTTTGCTCAGCCCGAATTTAAAGAAGTCGTTGAAACCCATGAGAATTTTAGAGACAGGATTGCCTTTGGAGCCCGCATTCCCCCATTGGACCGCGAGGATACCATCTCTTTTGTCGATTTTCGCATTAATCAGGCTGGGTATGAAGGGGCTGAACCCCTGTTTTCACAAGAAGCCAAAGAAATGATCTTTCAGCAAACAGGCGGATATCCGCGAAAGATAGTGAATATGTGCCACCATTTGATTGTAGATATGTTGGTCTATAATAAAAAAGTGGTTGATGGAGCAGCAGTTCTAAACCGGATCAAGAGCGACGAAAACAATTATGCCGGCTGATGAAAAAGATTCAGCTGCAACTAACCGGCTGTTGGACCTATTACGGTCTCAACAAGCAGGGAAATCCACCACAGAAGGCAATGCCAGCGGTACTGTTGATGCTGACCTAGAGCAGGGCCCCACGACACCCGTTAAAGAGACTAAAGTGGATCCAGGTCCTGCTAAAAAGGCCGTGAGTTCCAGTATTGTTCCAGAAACAATCGTAGATCAACCACCACCAAAATCAGAGCCTGCCAAGCCAGTCACCTCTGAAGAAATTATGGAAAAACTGGGGAAGATTGGAGCTCAGGAACCCAAAGCTTCTCAAGCAGCACCTGAGCCTGATCCAGCTTCGAAGGAGAACGCTTCCCAGGGCACCGCTGCTGCATTCACTCAACCTGAGGTGGTAAACGAAGCTGGAGTAGCAACAGTTCCAGAAGGAGTTGAAGCTGGCCAGGACCTTGATGCCAGTCCCGAAGATCAGGATCCAGATCGCATAGACCCCACCTTTTTTCAGGTCCATAAGGATGTCGCACCACCAAACAAAGCAATTGACCTGCTCTATGAATTCAGCAATTGGGCCTTAGGGATCCGCCGGAAGATTACAGTTCAATGTACTGCTGATTCAATTCGGATCATGAAAATGACTTCGGTGGGAAGCCGGAATATTGTTGAGAGTATGGAAGAGTTTAGACTTCCCTATGAACTCGAGGATCAAAAAATTACCCATCGTGATGAACTTCTCTCTCACATTTTAGAGAAGCTCGATCTTAAGGTATGGAAAAAAGATACCATGATTCGGACTTATTCATCACAAATTCAAACTCATACCAAGGTCTTTAAGGCCCCGCCTGTTAAGGGAAAGGAATTTTCTGAACTGATTAATTGGTCAGCCAAAAAAAATCTGCCTTTCAGTAATGAGAATATCAATATCGATTATCAGGTCCTGGATTCAGCCAAGGACGAGATCAAAAAAAGTGTGGTCATTGGTGTGGGGAATAACGAAACCATCAGCCACTTGAGCGATGTTTATAAAAAACGGAAATTCGACCTCCAGGCCGTTGCAACCATTCCGTATCTGGATTGGCAAACCTTCAAGCATTGTTATCCCGACCGGTTAGGTGGTTGCATAGCCATTGTTCACATGAACAAAACCGAAACAACCATCACAATGGTGAAATCAGGTCGCCTGGAATTCAATCGTGAAATGGCTGTGGGTGTCCAGGATTATCAGAAAGCACTGGTCCAACGAGTCATGGTTGGCAACGATTCAGTAAATATTACCGAGGAGATGGCGGCTGACTATCTCATGCGGTATGGAATACCTCTGGATACAAAAAAGGATATTCCGGAAACTGGGATCAGCCTCTATAAAATTTACATATTCCTGCGTCCAATAATTGAAAGAATGACTGGCGAAATTAATCGATCCCTGGACTATTTCAAAAAACAGGTAGCAGATGTTGAATGCCAGGAAATTTACATTACGGGCTTAGGTGCCTCCATACCAAACCTGGTTGAAGTTTTTGCAAAGCAACTTAATCATAGCACGGAACACCTCAATCCACTACGCCAGGGAGATTTTGAATTTCTCGACCCCATGGCAATTGATTATCAGTTGATCCCGGCCTTTGCTACTAATTTTGGTCTGGCTTTAAAACACTCCACCGGTATTAATCTGCTGCCAATTGAGCGGAAACAGCATTTTCAGTATAGAATATTCAACAAATTCGCCCTGTTTATTGCCAGTATATTACTCCCTCTTTACCTTATTCTGGGCTACTTCGCCTATAGTGAGGTTACCTATATGGAAGAGAATGTGCGCACCATGCAAAACCAGTGGCAGAAACTCTCTGATCAATCTCAGGAGTATTTTACCATGCTGGATGATCTGAAACATCTGGGTAACTACTGGGGCTATCTGGCCAATGATCGGATCAATTCAGAGAATCAAATCAAATTATTAAAGCTTATTTCATCTGAAATTCCTGATAATATCAAAATAACATCCCTGCTTTTTCGACCAGCGACCAGCCAGGAAAGTGGAAAAAATATTAAACAGGCTGCCCATATCGATCGCATCGCTATGAGTGGTTTTGTTAATGCCCATGCTGGTGTGGCTGATATCCAGTTGACCAATTTTATCATGCGCCTGGATGGCTTAAATATGTTTACCAGTATCGACCGGGAAATTCAAGGTAATCCCAGTTCTGATGATACCAGACTCTTCTTCACCCTGAAGATCGGAGTTGGTATCTAATGAACCGAAATTTTTTCTTCACCACGCTTATTGTTCTACTAATTGCCACAGTAGGCTGGTTTTACTATACAGTTGGTATTGCCGGAGTCAGGATTGGGGAACTTGATGCAGAGTTGGATCACATCAACAGTCGTTTTAACGAACTGGGCAAGGCTTCAGAAATGGATGATTTCAAGCTGCGCTTCAATCAAAAGGTTGCTGATTTTGATACTTTGATAAATGTTATTCCAGGTAATCAGGGTTATGCTTCAGTACTTGAGGATATACGTCAGACAGCGGAACGCCATAAATTACAGATTATTTCATTGGCGCCGTCCCTAAATGATACCTATCCGGCGCTCTATACCGAGTTAGTGATTCCCAGGAATCATGTAGAATGTTACCCGGTCCAATTCAAATTTTATGGAGATTATTTAACTATAGGATCCTTTCTGGATGATCTTTTAGAGCTGAAAATCCAGGTTAATATCGCCAACCTTAAATTAGAAACTGAGATGCAGTACGGCGGGATGCTTACGTGTGAATTAAACCTCTATACCTATATATTTATTGAGGGAGCCTGATCACTTGTTCAAGAATATGAACGCGCGTTCGATAGTGTTACTGGTGGTTCTCATCAGTCTGCTGGGCTATTATCTGATTACATCTGGAGTACTTAGTAGCGGAGATGGTGAGGGAGAAAATATATTTGGCTTAAATGTTGGTGGCTCTACTGCTACTCAGATCTCTGCCCGTGAGGCTTCAAAGTTCCGAACGGCTGCACCCCTCAGGGCCGTTTTTTGGCAAGGTGAATGGGAATCAGATCCATTTTATTATGCCGAGGCCGAAACAACGGACGCTCTGGGTGGCGGAATTTTAGGCTCTCTATTTGGATCCATGGATGGTGGCGAAAGCCCCAGTTTGGATATTACTGGAATTGTATGGAATGGAAATGTTGGCGCGGCTTTGATTAATGGGGATATATTGGGAGAGGGAGACCGGGTGGCCGGTTATCAAATCACGAAGATAGCCTTCGACCATGTTATTTTGCGCCGAGGTACCAGTATTGTAAAGGTCAGTCTCAATGAATAAACGAATAATAATATTTCTGGTGGCTAGTCTTTTACTTGGATCAGCCACGCTGTTGGGTGCGCCCAAAACCGTTCTGAACTGGGTTTCTACTTTTGTGGCTAATGGTGAAGCCGGCCTGGAGATTTCTTTATCCAATCGGGTGGATTTCAAAGAAAGTGTTAGCCAATCTCCTCCCAAGATTACCCTGACTTTTCCCAAAACCCAGTTGGTCCAGGATAATTTCACCCGTACCAGTAATGTCATGCCGCTTATGCGTATGGCTGTGCGCCAGGCCCCCCACGATGATACACAAGTTATTGTAGAACTACATTTCTCAAAGATTCCTCAGTATACAACCCAATGGCTGGGTGATGATCTACTACTGGTCTCCTGGCCGGAAGTCAGGGAAAGAAAAGCCTCTCGTCGGCAAAGTCGCAGAACCGATCTGCCTGGAACTGTCAGTATGAATTTTAAGGGTGCTGAATTATTAGATATTCTCAGATTATTGTCTTTTCAACATCATATCAATATTTTGGCGGGTCCGGACATTGAAGGGGAAGTTACCGTTTCCTTAAAAGATGTCGACCTCTGGTCAGCTCTGGATGCCATTCTAAAAGTGAATGGTTATGACTGGTTTCAGCAGGGCAACATTATTGTAGTCAAACCTCAGGATACCGAGATGATCGGTGAATTGGAAACCCGGGTTTACAAAATGAACTATGTAGATGCCAGTGCTCTTTCAACGGCCTTAAGTAGTGTCATGAGTGACAAAGGGCAGGTTCAACTTTTCTCACCTGTGATGGCTGGAGGGGCCGGAGGCGGTGCTGCCAGTGGTGGAGCTACCGCAGGCGGTGGTGGTGGCGCAATGGAAAGTGCCATGGGCGCTCTGGGTGGGGGAGGCGGTGCAGCTGCAGCTGGGGGAGCGGCAGGGGGCGCAGCCGGAGGAGCGGCAGGAGGTGGAACATATGATCATTTGGTTATTACTGATCTGGCCCAAAATTTTGATCGCATTGAAGCCGTAATCAGGGAGCTGGATAAAAAGATCCCCCAAATTAACATTGCTGTAAAATTTATCGAAACCAAACTCGCCTCGGAAGAACGACTGGGAATAAACTGGAGTTTGAGAACCAGCCTGGAAGGACCTTCTATTCAGGAAGATGCCGGTACAATTGAAAATTTATTTGAAATTGGGACTGCCCTGTTAACAGGAGGCAGTCAACTACGCCTGGCAACCTTAAGTTTCCCCATGTTTTCGGCCCTTATGGAATTGATGGGAAGCGATGATGATACCCGTCTATTACAGGAACCCCAGATTACTACTTTTGAAAACACTACAGCTCAGATTGATATAGGAACCAGTTATCCGGTCTTGATCCCCCAGTCAGATGCAACGGCCTTCGGGAGTGAAACTTACCAGTTCGAGGACGTGGATATCAATGTTTCACTAAGTGTGACTCCCCGGATCAACGAGGATCGTTATGTGAGTCTAAACCTTACCGCCACCGTTCAAGCTTTGGTTGGCTTTGCTGGACCCAATGCCGATCGACCTATTGTTTCTGACCGTTCCACAACAACCCGGGTGATGGTGGAAAATGGTTCCACTCTACTCATTGGTGGACTGATCTTTGATCAAGTAAATGAATCTGAGACTTCGCCCCCCATTATTGGCAGTATCCCACTCCTGAAACGTTTTTTTACACACACGCGTACTTCCACAGAGCAACGTGAATTGTTAATCTTCATTACGCCAAATATTGTGAATCATTAGTGAGGATGCGATGCAGCTTGAAATCCTAGATCTGCTCCAGTTTGTGAAGCAAAGCGGCGCTTCGGATCTTCATTTGCATCCGTTTTCACGACCCATTGTCCGAGTTGATGGAGAAATTCGTAAAACTGATCTGCCACCGCTCCTGCCTGAAGATTTGCATATTCTGATTTATGGCATCATGACCGAAGCACAACGCAAGCACTTTGAAGAAGATCTGGAACTGGATTTTGCGGCAGAGTTCAAGGGCATTGGTCGATTTAGAGTGAATGTCTTCAAAAGTATTCATGGTGATGCTGCTGTTTTGCGATCCATTAATGAAAAGGTCTTTTCTTTTGAGGATCTGGGATTGCCAGATGTATTAAAGGATATGGCTCATCAGGATAAGGGTCTGTTTCTGGTGACTGGTCCCACAGGAAGTGGTAAATCTACAACACTTAACACCATTGTGGATTATATCAATCGGACTCAGAGAAAACACATAATAACTATCGAAGACCCGGTGGAGTTTACCCATACCAGCCAACAGTCATTGATCACTCAACGTGAGGTTGGAACCACAACTCATGGATTTGCTCAAGCGCTGAGAAGTGCCTTGCGAGAGGATCCGGATGTGATTGTTGTTGGTGAGATGCGCGACCCTGAAACCACCGCTTTAGCTGTCACTGCCGCTGAAACCGGTCACCTGGTATTTGGCACCTTGCACACGGTCAACACAACCAAAACCCTGGATCGGATCATTGACCAATTTCCCGCCAATCAGCAGGGGCAGATCAGGGTCATGATCAGCGATACTATTGTTACTATTCTTTCCCAGATGCTGCTAAAAAAACGAGATGGTGGCAGAGTGGCTGCCTTTGAAATACTTACTGGTACACCAGCCGTGGGCAATTTGATCCGTGAAGCCAAGACTTTCCAGTTACGCTCAATCCTGCAGATGGGGGCTTCTGCTGGCATGATGACCCTGGAACAGTCCCTGGCCAATTTGGTCAACAGTAATATTGTGGACCTGGAAGCAGCCAGGCAGGTGGCGGCTTTTCCAGAAGACCTGGTGAAACTGGTGGGCGTCTAGCCATGTACAATTTGCAGGATTTACTCACAGTTATGGTTGAGGCCGATGCTTCAGATCTTTATGTTTCCGTTGGGGCTTACCCCATGGTCAAAATTTCTGGTATAGTCTATCCTATTGAAAAAGAACTGCTGACGGCTGAAAATTTATCCAATTTAAAACAAGAAATGCTCAATGAAGAGCAGCTCCACGAATATCATACTGAGAAAGAATTGGACTATACCTTAAGCCTGACAGGCGTTGGTCGGTTCCGGGTCAACTTCTTTCGCCAACGCGGGACTGATAGTTTTGTCGTTCGTCAAATTGTCTCCACCATTCGTACTCTGGATGATTTAGGTTTACCCCCTATTCTAAGTGAATTAGCGCTGAAAGAACGGGGTCTTATCCTGGTGGTTGGTGCCACCGGTTCAGGAAAATCTACTACTCTGGCCGCCATGATCGATCAGCGGAATTCCAGTAAATCAGGTCACATTCTTACCTTGGAGGACCCCATCGAGTTTCTCCATGCTCACAAAAAAAGCGTGGTGAATCAACGTGAAATCGGCCACGATACCGACTCTTTCAGTAAAGCCCTGCGCTCTGCCCTGCGAGAAGCTCCATCCGTATTACTCATTGGTGAAATCCGTGACCGGGAGGCCATGGAATCAGCTCTGAATTTTTCGGAGACCGGTCATTTGGTTTTTAGTACCCTCCATGCTACAAATACATCGCAAACCATTGACAGAATATTAAGTTTTTACGATCATTCTGAACAGGATTTGGCTCAGACGCAGTTAAGTCAAAATCTTATTGCAATTGTAGCGCAACGTTTGGTGCCCATGGAGAACGGGAAACTAACAGCTGCACTGGAAATCATGATCTCCACGGCACGTATGCGTGATTTGATTCAAAAAGGGAGTATTGATCTGATCTCTCAGGCTATCCGGTCAGGGACGTCAGAAAACATGCAGTTGTTCGATCAGGCATTATATGAACTATATAAAGAAAAAAAGATCAGTGAATTCACGGCAATCGATTTTGCTGATTATCCAACAGATTTAAAATTAATGATTTCATCCCGGGAGCAGAGACAAAGTAGTCTTGAGATCAATCTCCTGGAGGATGAGAATGAATCATAGAAGGATGATATATGGCTGGGAAACGTATTCTTATTGTTGATGATGAAAGATTTTTCATCGAACCCGTAAAACGATTATTGGAAAGCCTTGGTTATGATGTATTTGAAGCCTATGATGGGATTTCAGGTTTGTCAAAAGCCCGTGAGGTCAAGCCTGACTTGATCATGCTGGATCTCATGCTGCCAGGGATGAATGGCTATCAGGTCTGCCGGTTGTTAAAGTTTGATGAACAGTTTAGAGATATTCCAGTCATCATTGTTTCTGCTAAGGATAGTGACCGGGATCGTGAAGTAGGAACCCAGAGTGGTGCCGAACTTTATCTGGTAAAACCACTGGACTATCAGACTTTCCCCGCAGAAATAGAAGCGCTGCTCTAATTCTGCAGTATTGGTATCAAACAATTCTCACAAAGAATGCAGTCTTACGGTTAGCGGGTTTTTAGAATGTCATTAGACCTAATAAATTCCTTCTCGGTTATCCTCTTTGGTTTGATCATTGGGAGCTTTCTCAATGTGGTGATCTATCGCTTTCCCCGGGGAGAATCTTTAGCTTTTCCACCATCCCACTGTCCCAAGTGTGACCATCAGATTAAGCCCTGGGAGAATATTCCGGTTCTAAGTTACCTCTTTTTGCGAGGCAAATGTTCTGCCTGCAAGACCAGCATATCAGCCCGTTATCCGCTGGTGGAGTCACTCAATGCAGTGGTGTTCTATTTAAGCTTCCTGAAGTTTGGGGTGACCTGGGATCTGCTGGTATTTGCTCTTTTCGGGTCGCTTTTAATTGCCATTGCCTTCATTGATATCGACTATCTGATTATTCCTGATTCCATGATAATCATTGGCTTGATTCCTGGGTTCTATCTATGGCTGAGTAGATCAGACCAGTTGTTGACTCCCCAATTTTATGGATTTATCGGATTGGGGTTGACTTTTTGGGCCATTCGATTTTTTGGTGAGCTGGCCTTTAAAAAGGAAGCCATGGGCTTTGGTGATGTCAAATTTGCTGCCATGGCCGGTTGGGTATTAGGGTGGGATGTTGGGATTGTTTCCATGTTCCTGGCTTTTCTTTCAGCTACGCTGCTTTTTACAATCCTGATTCCCATTGGCGTTATCAACCGGAAACAACAGGTGCCGTTTGGTCCCTTTATTTGTCTGGGGATCTGGTTGGGTCTCATGTGGGGTCGGGAGATCATTGACTGGTATTTAAGCTCGTTTATCGGCGTGTAGTGCTTTATGCCTGGTGAAAAAAAACAACTCGGTCAATTGCTCATTGAAAGCGGTCTTATCAGCGAGGCTCAGCTCAATGAAGCCCTGGCCTATCAACGTGAACAAGGGCTTGTTTTAGGAAAAGCAGTCATCTCCATGGGGCTGGTTGCCGAGCGGGACCTGTTACAGGTCCTGGGTGATCATCTGGGTCTTCCCAGTCTTGACATAACCAAATATAGTATTCAGGATGAAGCCCTCATGGTTGTGAATGAGGATTTCGCCCGTAAATACAGCATTATTCCCCTTTTCCTTATCGAAAACACCTTAACCATTGCTACTGCCGATCCTCTGAATATTGAGGTTATTGATGAATTAACCCGGGTCAGCGGTATGGAGATCATGCTGGTCCTATCCATCGAAATGGATATCGAGCGTGCCATTGATCTGTACTACCGTTCCACCACTTCTCTGGCTCAGACTCAGGCCGCTGGTGATGATGTCCGCATCGTTTCCCGTGAGATTCATGAAGATGTTGAAATTGTTCAAGTGGTTGATATGCTTCTGTTCGAAGCGGTCACCATGGGGGCCAGTGATATTCACATTGAGCCTCGCAAAAATGATGCTCGTATCAGATATCGTGTAGATGGCGTCCTGCAGCAGTATTATTCCATTCCTGCCGATTCGGTCTCACCCATGATCTCCAGGATCAAGATTCTGGCTGATATGGATATTGCTGAATCCAGACGACCTCAGGATGGTCGCTTCCATTTTGCCCAAAAAAATGTCAAAGTTGATCTGCGTTGTTCCACTTTTCCCACCCCCAATGGTGAGAAGGTGGTCATGCGTATTCTGGATGAAGCCAAAGGCAAGATCGATCTCCACAAGCTTGGGTTTGAAGGTGAGATTCTAAAGGAATGGCGGAGGATGATCAAAACGGCCAACGGGATCATGCTGGTAACTGGTCCTACTGGTAGCGGTAAAACGACCACCCTATACGCCACATTGAACACCCTGAATTCTGTGGCCGTTAATATCATGACCGTTGAGGATCCCATTGAGTACTCCCTGGAGAACATCAATCAGAGCCAGGTAAATACCAAAGCCGGACTAACCTTTACCAGCGCATTACGCACCATGATGCGTCAGGATCCTGATATTATTCTGGTTGGTGAAATGCGTGATGTGGAGACCATCGAACTGGCTATTCGCGCAGCCCTTACGGGGCACCTGGTATTCTCAACCCTCCATACCAATGATGCGTCATCAACTTTTACCAGGTTACTGGATATGGGTGTGGATCCCTATCTGGTGAGTTCCACTGTTAGAGCCATTTTAGCTCAGCGTTTGGTTCGTTTGCTGTGCCCACGCTGTAAAAAGCATGTGGAAAAAACCGATGATATCAAGCGCATACTGAAAATTGATGAATGGCCGGATTATACCAGCATGCATGATCCAGTGGGCTGTATTCATTGTCGGAATTCCGGCTATGTTGGTCGAATTGGTGTGTTCGAATTGTTGATTCCAAACCAGGAAATCAGGGATCTGGTGATCAAAGGCGTCAGCGCTGATGAAATTGAAGCAGCTGCAGTTGCAAATGGCATGTATTCCTTGAATCAGGCAGCTCGGGAATACGTTCTGCGTGGGCAAACATCCCTGGAAGAGATCATGCGGGTAACCCTGTGATATTAAATTCTCTGGCTGGTATGAATAGTGATTGTCCCTGATTTTATGTCCCACCAATTCCTGATACTGGCTCCCCGGCGTCGCTCGGATCCGCAACCTGGGAAACTGCTCCTCAAACACCTGGGAAGTTATGGTAAGCTGACCCGGACCAACGACTGGGTCTCGCTCTTCAATTATGCCAGTATCAATAAATATTCAGCCATCCTGATTTCCTGCGCCGCCTATGCTGATGAGGCTCAGATATGGATTAAGGATATCCAGAGATTGCATCCCCATCAGCCCATTATTCTGTATAGTGCCCATGATGATTTTGATGTACGGATGATCAAGGAAACCTCACGGATCTTTGGTATTCTGCACATCAATGAAATTGCAGGGACCCTTGAGTCTCTGATAGTCAGATTGGACAAATTTCAACAATTCAGAGCCAGTCTGGGTGGAAAAATATCCAAAAAG
>JAOZSM010000038.1:0-2718 GCA_029939675.1 Fidelibacterota bacterium | reverse complement strand
GTGAATTTGTTGGTAATTCGGATGCCATGCTGGATGTCTATCGCCAATTAACCCGGATTGCTGCCAGTGATTATACGGTTCTCGTTCAGGGTGAGAGTGGCTCAGGTAAAGAGCTCGTTGCCCGTGCTATTCACCAGTTGAGTGATCGGAAAGACCAACCTTTTATCAGTATTAATTGTGCCGCCATACCAGAAAATTTATTGGAAAGTGAGCTTTTTGGATACGAAAAAGGGGCTTTTACTGGTGCTGTTCAGAACAAGACCGGTAAGTTTGAACTGGCTCATCAGGGTACCCTGTTTTTAGATGAGATCGGTGATATGCCCCTGGAGCTCCAGGTAAAACTTCTCCGTGTTTTGGAAGATGGCCGGATCCAGCCTTTGGGCAGTGTCCAGGAAAAAAAGGTCGATATTCGTCTGTTAACCGCCACCCATCGGGATCTATTGGATCAGATTTCCCAGGGACTATTTCGGGAAGATCTCCACTATCGTCTGAATGTGATTCCGCTGCAACTGCCACCCCTGCGGAGTAGACCCAGTGACCTGTTTCTGCTGGTGCTTCATTTTCTAAGAAAATTACTCCGGGGCCAGGATCAACCCATTCGCCGGATTGCCTGGGATTTAATTGCTGAATTAGAAACCCTGGACTTGAACGGCAATGTACGGGAACTTGAAAATCTTTTAACGCGGAGTGTTTTTCAAACTGAAGGTAGTTTGCTGGCAAAGGATTCGCTACTCACCGGCGGAGCTGATTCCCGAAACCAGACCAGTCAGGTCGACAATTCTCCGAAAAAATTAACCGCTATCCGCCCCTTGTGGCAGATTGAAAAGGAAACCCTCCAACAGGCACTTGAACTGCTGGATGGCAATATTAGTCAGGCCGCAGCCCAGTTACAGATCTCGCGTACGGCAATTTATCGCAAGATCAAAAAATATGAGCTCGACAACTTGACGAAACCGCAAAAAGTGAATGATAATTCATGAATACTATCCTAACATGTGCAATAATAAGTACTCATGTGATTACTTCGTGTAGTTATAATTATCAACACTTTGCGTCTCTGCGAACTCTGCCTGTCATGGCGAAGTTTCACGAAGACAGGCGAGAGGCAGTTTCTTCGAAGGCGTCTTACTCGGCTTCTGAAACTGATCAGGGAGCTGAAAATGCCTGATTTTGCCTGTCGTGTCATGAGTGATTCCGGAACGGTTGAAGAGCGTATTATTACTGCCGAAACCAAGATAGACGTCTATACCATGGCTGATGATCGCGGTGAGATGCTGCTTTCCGTGAAGGAACACAAGCAAAGTATCCTCAAGGGTGGCGCTATTTTTAAAACAGGCAAAAAGGTTAAGCCTGCTGAAGTAGAAAATTTCACCGTTCAGTTGGCCATTATGTTCAGGTCCGGTATTCCCTTGATCGGTGCCCTGGAGGCACTTGAGGAACAGGCCGAGACGGATACCATGCGTTCAGTGGTCAAGGATTTGATCAAGTCAGTCAGTTCTGGTAAATCGCTTTCTCAGGCCATGGAGGGGTATCCCGGTGTCTTTTCCATCCTGTATGTTAATATGATTCGGGCTGGAGAATCTGCCGGTGTTATGGAACAGATTCTTGAACGCCTGGGATCCTTTATCAAACATGACCAGGAAGTGACCCGCAATGTGAAATCCGCCCTACGCTATCCCATGATCGTTACTTCCGCCTTAAGCTTGGCCTTTGCCGGTGCCATGGTTTTTATTGTCCCAAAATTTTCCACCATGTTTTCATCCAAAGGGGTTGCTTTACCTGCTCCAACCAGGATCATGATCGTTATCAGTGACTTTCTGATAAATTATTGGCCCATTGCGATTGGAGTGATAGTTTTTAGTATTTTTGCTTTAAAGTCCTTTGTGAAGACCGAGAAGGGGCGTTTTGCAATGGATGATTTCAAATTACACATACCTGTTTTTAAGGACATTTTTCTCAAGACCAACATCGCCCGTTTTGCCCACATGCTAGAGACCTTGAGCAAGGGCGGTATCCAGATTATCAGGGCTCTGGAGACCGTGGAGCAAACCGTTGGCAATGTGGTAATTGGAAAAGAGATCGCCAATGCCCGAGCTGAAGTTGAAAAGGGAGTTGGGCTGGCTGATGCACTATCCAAGAGTAAATATTTCCCCAGAATGACGGTGAAAATGATCGCAGTAGGCGAGAAATCAGGCGCTCTGGATGAAATGATGGCCAACGTGGCCGAGCAATATGACAATGAGGTAGATGTGAAGATCGAAGGTCTCAGCGCAGCCATAGAACCGATTATGACCGTATTTATGGGTGGCATGCTACTATTCCTGGCCCTGGGAATTTTCCTACCCATGTGGAACATGTACGGTGCCATTAAATAAGCTTGCCACTGTAGCAATGACGAATCAAGTCCCCTCCTGGGAGGGGTTGGGGGTGGGTTTTTTGGGCAGAGAGATGTTCAAATTCCATTACAGCCCTTTCAGATTACATATGAGGATAACAATATGAACCAGAAAAACAGCAAAAAAGGATTTCGCTATCAATTCTTCCAACGCGAATACCCGTCCTGGTTGTATACCATCGCCATCAGTCTTTTTGCCCTGGGTGTCTACATCTGGATCGAATATTTTCTGGTAGTAAAGGTGTAGGGTCATAACGATACCCCATACCCCCATACCCCCATACCCCCATACCCCCATACCCCCATACCCCCATACCCCCATA
>JAOZSM010000227.1 GCA_029939675.1 Fidelibacterota bacterium | reverse complement strand
ATACTTAATACTCTTCTGGCTAACTCCATCGATACGTTTAGGTAAGCTTCTTGGAAAATCGTCCACCTTCCATATCAATCAGATAGATGAGGGGGAGCAAATAGTTGGCACAAGACAATTACTGCCATTTTAGCACTTTTTATAATAATTGGAAACTTGGAATACTTCTCCTACTTATGACTTTGCTTTTGGAATAGTAAAACTAAAACTCGTTCCTTCATTGATCACACTTTTAATTTTTAAATATCCACCATTTTTCTCGATAAAACTCTTACATAGTTTTAAGCCCAGCCCAGTACCCTTCTCATTCCTCGTACCCCTGGTTGTGAAATACTCTGTTTTTGACAGAATGCTTTGTATATTTTCTTGTGTGATACCAACACCAGAATCTGAAATAGTTACTCGTATATGGCCATTCTCATCTTTAAGACCAATGGATATTATTCCATTTTTACTGGTGAATTTTATTGCGTTGGATAGTAAATTCCTAATAATAAAACTTACTATGTCCTTGTCAGCGTATGCTTTATAGGTTTCCTGAAATTCAGAAGCAAGTAGGATTCCTTTTTCATTGGCAATAGTTTCTATACCTCTGATGTTTTCATTTATCACCGGGTTGAGTTCTATGAGATCCGGGTGGAACTGCATACGTTGACTATTAACCCGCGCCCAGTTCAGCAAATTATCTAGCAGTTGGTATGTGTTAGTTGCTATCTTTTTCTGAGAACTCAATATTTCGTTTAGCTCATCTTCAGTTAATAAGTCTTTATCCATGGCCAGTTCAGAAAACTGCATCATGTTCCCAATGGGTCCTCGTAGATCGTGGGCGATGATAGAAAAGAATTTATCCTTGGTATTATTACTTTCCTGTAATTCTTGATTTGTTACTGCCAATTCCTCACTTAAAGTTACTGCACGGGAAAAGTGTTTGGCAATGATGTAGGCCTGCAAAAAGATGAATCCAAACAGAGCAAATGGAACTAGACTTTGAATATTACTTAAATACTGTGCATAGAGGATATCGTTCACAACTGCAACAAGCAGCATGAAAAAGCCAGCCAAAATCAATTTAGCTCCTCCTCTTCCATTTCTTATAGCAGAAAAGATATTTTTCAAGATATAAACTGAGCTGATGAGAATATATACCTGATAGTACACTTCAGTGTGAGTATAGATTCGAGCAGGAGTGATTAACACAAAAAGCGATAGTGCCCCACCAGCAAGTAGGAGAACTTTAACTATCTTCTGTGAAAACTCTTCCTCATATAAATAGTAGATAAAGTCTAAGAAAATGATAAAAGCTACATAATATCCCAAGACAATCATTTTAAGGTGAATTTCCCAGGTTAAAGTGGGAATTATATGAATAATAAAGCTCTCGTCTGTTACCAATATTCTAGACGCAATTATCAAACTGAATAGTCCAAACAATAGAGTAGGTTTATTGTTTTTATTTAAAAATGATAAAGCCAGATGGTAAAGCCCCATAACAAAAACACTACCAAATAAAATGTAATGTAGTACGAGCGAATTTTCTCTTGAGTTTACAAGTTCTGCCCCCAGTCCTAGTTGTATGGGGCTATTTGAACCTCCATCTTTATAATGAAAGTTTGAGACCTGTAAGACTACTTCAATCTCATTCTCACTTGTCTCAAATTGGGTGGTTTGAGGTGTATACTTTGGTGTGGATGTATTATTTTGTTTACCAACTACCCCACTCTTGCAAATTTCCTCTCCATTGAGCCATATTCTATAAGCTGTTAAGACCTCCCCCATTTTGATTGCATAGCGTCCATCAGAATCATCGACCTTTACACGTAAGCGGTATGTGGCAAAGCCATATCTTGGAAGCACTTGATCACCAATTAGATATTTATTCCAAATGGCAGGAAAGATCTGGTAGCTAAATTCTTTAATGCTAGACGAGGAAAAGTCTGTGGGCGTTAATAGCTGGTTCCAATAGAACTCCCACTCACCCTCTAACTTTGTTGGTCCTTTTTCTATGAAGTCCCAACCGGTCAAATCCAGAAAGCCTTTTGAAGCTTTGGGAGGCTCTGCTGAATATCCGAAAATCGGTAACAAAATAGAAAGAAATAGTAGGCGTAAACTTATCACAGTCACAATAACTCACTCCTAAATGGTATTTTCAATATCAGCATCGTTCATTATACTAATGAATTCTTTGTCTCTCATCATTTACTCTTCCAATTATCCAAAAACAATCAAATTAGCCTTGACCGCATATGCTATCTATCCAACCTCAACAATACGCAAAAAACACGATTTAACGATCAAACAGCATGTTACCGGTATATTGTGTCTGTAAGTGCAATATAAACAACGAGAGGCAATTTATTAAGAGTCAACTGCTCTACCAATTGAGCCAGCGGTGCAGTCATCCGATACTCTCTTTTTTCCGTCCATCCCATCCAAAGATAAGAAGCTCTTAATGACGCAAAAGCGGCGTGAATATAGTCGGCAGCTGGTTTACCATTCTGTGTGATAATTAATGGATGTCCGGTATCCTTAGTGACCTTTAACCACTTGGACATTTTATTCTTAAACTCACCTATTGGTATTATGTCTGTTGCAATATTTAGTCTCATATTTAGCCCTTATACAATATTATATTATGACTATATATAGTGTCAAATAAGTTGAGTCATAACTATATTCAAGTAAGCATTTACACAATATCGGCATGAGATATCCTCCAAAGGCCCTTAAGCTGGAGATAATTCACAGGCTAAAATGACAGTTTACTTGCGATAAGTTTCCTATCCAACCCCCGTAACGCCCCAAACATCCCGTTTTTTCCCAGCTGCTAATCTCACTATTTAAAAAAGACACCTACAGAGAACTGAATCAATAATATTCTGACAACCCTTGTTCAGCAGGCTGCTTGAGGATATCTTTCATCTATATACACATTTTGAAAGATTATGATTTCAATTCCAGAAAGGTTAAAAAAATGAGCCGAGGAATATACTTGCTTACTTTATTTGTTCTGATAGTTGGCTGCACCACCCAACAGGAAAATCCACTGCTGCAGAAATGGGACACCCCTTTTCAGACGCCTCCCTTTGACAAAATTAAGAATGAGCACTTTATACCAGCTTTTCTGAAAGGAATGAAGGCAGAAAAAGTAGCGGTTGAGGCGATAATAAACAACGCAGAAGAGCCAACCTTTAAAAATACGATTGAAGCCCTGGAGAAAAAGGGAGAACTACTCCGTAGAGTAAATAGCGTATTCAATTGTCTCAATGGCGCTAACACAAATGATGAATTACAGAAGATATCAAAGGAAATTGAACCACTCAAAACCAGACACCATGATGATATCAAATTAAATGAGAAGCTTTTTTCCAGAATTAAAAGGATCCATGAAGCACAAGAAAGGCTTGACCTTACGACCGAAGAACACATAGTTCTAGAAAATTATTATCTGCGTTTTGTTAGAAGCGGAGCTGATCTTAATGCTGCAGATAAAGAGAAACTAAGGAATATTAATGAAGAGCTGAGTAATCTCTATGTCAAGTTCGACCAAAACCATCTAAAACAAACCAACGCTATTGGATTGGTAATCGATAATGAGGAGGATCTTGCCGGACTACCAGAAGATGTTGTTCAGGCTGCTGCTGAAATTGCAAAATCAAGAGGTCTGGATGACAAATGGGCCTTTACCCTTCAGCGCCCCAGCTTTACTCCATTTCTGGTGAATTCGGAAAAACGCAATCTACGTGAAATCATTTTCAAAGCCTATATCAACCGGGGCAACCACAACGATGAATTTGACAGCAAAAAGCTGGTCTCCAGAATTGTCTCTCTCAGGGTAAGCCGGGCAAATTTATTAGGTTATAAAAACCATGCGGATTTCGTTCTTGAAAGAGAAATGGCCAAGAATCAGCAGAATGTTTACACCTTTTTAAACAATCTGTGGGAACCGGCTTTACAAAGAGCAAAAATGGAAGTTGCTGATATGCAGGCTATCATCCATAAAGAAGGCCACGATTTCAAACTACAAGCCTGGGATTGGCGGTATTATGCAAATAAAGTGAAAAAAGAAAAATATGCGCTGGATGATGCCGAACTGCGCCCCTACTTCAAAATGGAAAACGTTCGCGCCGGTGCCTTTGATGTAGCTGAAAAACTGTATGGAATTAAATTTATTAAGCGGAATGATATTCAAGTTTATCATCCGGATGTTGAGGTCTTTGAGGTACTTGAAGCAGATGGAACCCATCTAGGTATTTTCTATTCGGATTATTACCCACGCGCTGAAAAAAGTAGCGGTGCCTGGTCTAGCTCATTTCGAAGCCAGTCAAATATTGATGGCAATTTTATTACTCCATTGGTTTACAACGTTGGTAACTTTGCAAAGCCTACGGCAAATAAGCCATCCCTGATGAGTTTGAGAGAAGTCGAAGTTCTATTTCATGAATTAGGCCATGGATTAAATAGTCTCTTTGGAAATACGACCTATCGTGGTTCAAGATGGGTGCCCACAGATTTTGTTGAACTCCCCTCACAAATTCTGGAAAACTGGGCCAGCGATCCTGAAATATTAAAGACATATGCACGACATTATAAAACCGGTGAGCCGATTCCTCAGGAACTCATCAATAAGATTGTTGACGCTAAACAGTTTAATCAAGGCTTTATAAAGGTTGAATACCTGGCTGCTTCCTTTCTGGATATGGATTGGCACATACTTACAGATACAACTGAACAGGATGTTGTAGAATTTGAAAAGGAGTCAATGGCCAAAATAGGGTTGATACCAGAGATTGAATCCCGTTATCAAAGCCCAAACTTTGGTCATATCTTTTCCGGAGGAGGCTATTCTTCAGGCTATTACGGCTATATCTGGGCAGCTGTTCTTGATGCAGATGCGTTCCAGGCCTTCAAAGAAACAGATCTATTTAACCAGGAGCTGGCTGCTTCATTCAGGAAAAATATTCTTTCATTGGGGAGCAACGATATGATGGC
>JAOZSM010000226.1 GCA_029939675.1 Fidelibacterota bacterium | reverse complement strand
AAACTCGTTTTACGCTGTCTAGCATCTATTTCTCCCTGAAATTTCCAGTTAATTACTGTGTCGAGTCATTACTATTAGCATTTACAGTCTTGCTTTAACCCAGTTCTCCAAACCATCTGTCAGAACTAACTCTTGAGCTGCAGCACCAACTGCACTTAAGGGATAAGCCTTACCATTATAGGTCAAGGTCGCTTTGCCAAAATCCATAGTGGCCTTGATACCGGTGGCCACGGTCAGCTTATCACGACCATGAGCATCGATCAGGTCCTTGACCAGCTCCGGCGCCTCCAGAACCATAAAGCCATTATTAATAGCATTCCGTTTGTAGGTTTCGCTGAATGAACCAGCCATCACCAAAGAGATTCCCCGATACTTCAAAGCAGTAGCAGCTTGTTCCCGTGAACTCCCTGTCCCAAAATTAAAACCGCCTACCAGGAAATCACCTTTCTCAACCAGATCAACAAAGTCCGTATCATAGTTTTCCATGACCACGCCGGCCTGTTGCTCCGGGGTAAAATCATCGATGTAAGTGTATTTTCCGGGATAGATGCCATCTGTATTCAAGTTATCCTGATGACAGAAAAGAATATTCCCGGTCAATTCTGTGGGAAATCCATCCAGAATAGAAACTGCTTTGGCTTCACCAACCGGCTTCTCGTTCGTTTTAATATCACCCTGAGGCCTGGCTTCATTATAAGCATAAGGAGATACCACATGTCCAGCTACGGCTGATGCAGCTACAACTGCTGGAGAAGCCAGGTAAGCTTTGGCACTTTTGGCACCCATGCGACCTTTAAAATTCCGATTTGTGGCTGAAATCCCAACTTCATTCTCTTCTAAAAGACCTACTCCCAGACCAATACAGGGACCACATCCTGGAGGAATGGTAATAGCGCCGGCATTAACCAGGGTCTGCCAATCGCCCCGAGCCTCGCTCTCAGCTTGTACTTCACTGGATGCTGCTGCTACATAGAACTCTACGCCATCTGCAACTTTTTGACCTTTGATGGTCTTGGCCGCTTCAGCCAGATCTTCTACCCGGCTATTCACACAGGAAACCAGATAGGCTTTCTGGATTTTGAGTTTAGTCTGCTCCATCGTTTTAGCAGCAGTCATGGTCTTAACATTGTCTGGACCAGAGATATAGGGCTCCACCGTGGATAAATCCAGGGTCAGTTCTTTGGCATAAAAAGCATCCGGGTCAGCATAAGGTGCTTTTTGTTTAAGCTCTGAAATCCGACCATAATTCAGCCTGGGGGAACTATCCTCAACAGCATCCTCGTCTGAGGGTATGCCCGAGAGTCCTCGTTTTTCTACAAAGAGAATGCGCGCTTCAAGCCAATCGTAGGTCACTTCGTCAATGGGAAAAACACCAGTTAAAGCACCCCATTCGGTGGTCATATTGGCAATGGTCAATCTTTGATCAATACTCAAAGAAGACAATCCATCCCCAACAAATTCGAGGGCATGATTCAAGACTTCATCGTGGTTGAACAAGCCCGCCAATGTGATAATCACATCTTTTCCAGTTACGCCCGGTTTAAGCTTGCCGGTAAGTTCAACTTTTGCCACTGGTGGGACTTGCCACCAAGTTCTACCTGTAGCCCATATAGCTGCTGCATCTGTTCGCACAATGGGAGTCCCCAGTACGCCCAGTCCGCCATACATGTTGGAGTGACTATCCGACGCCACCACCATACTACCCGGCCAGGCATAGCCTTCTTCACACATGATCTGATGACCGATCCCCCGACCAGCCGGATAAAAATCAACACCCATTTCCCCGGCAAAAGCTTCGATACCAGCATATTTCTTCAGGTTGGCCTCACTTTTATCCTGAACATTGTGGTCCAGAGCATAAACGGGTTGACGAGGGTTAGAGATTTTTGTAGCACCGATGGCTTTGAATTTGTTCATAACAGCACCCGTGTTATCATGGGTCATAACGTGGGCTGGTGAAATAGACAGGAAATCACCACTGTGAACCACGTGATCCCTTTCCAGGTCTACAGCATATTTCTGGGCGATCTTTTCAATTAAATTTTGGGGCATATCTAATTCCTTTTTAACGGCAACCACAGATTACACGGATTGCACAGATTTTATGTTTTATGGTCATTATAGAACTAGCCTTTCATGTTTTAGAGAGGTTTGTCCAAAATTTATTATCAAACCAACTTTAATGCCTGTCACTTTTAAATAATTAAGCAACTGTGCCCTATCAATATCAGTAATTCTTGATATTGCTTTCAATTCAACAACTACTTTTTCATCAACAACCAGATCACAAATGAAATCTTTAATCCTGGCTCCTTTATAGAATAGCGGAAAAACTCTGCTGGGAAATAACCTTAACCCCCGAGTTTTTTAACTCAATTTTTATCGCAGCTTCATAAGCTGATTCTAGAAAACCTGGTCCCAGCTCTTTATGGACCTCAAAAGCGCATCCAATAATCTTATAGGTCAGTTCCTCATGAAACAGCTTTGTACTTTTCGAAACCATCAATCAGTGAAATTCGTGTAATCTGTGGTTTCAGTTTTTACTTGATGTCAATCTTTACGGGCATGATCATTTGGATTTCTCCACCCTCGATGATGGGGATAATATCCATGACTTTGATAGACTCTAAAACTTGCATGGATACTAGATCAATGCTGGCATCCCCACCCAACAACTTTTTAAAATCAGGTTTGGTCTTATAGTTGGGCAGCTCAACGATATCAACATCACCTGTGATTCCGGCAGCCATTTTAGCCATCTCAATGGCATCATAATAACCACCAACTGCGTCAATTAATCCATAACCTTTGGCATCGACACCCGTCCATACGCGCCCCAGGGCCAGGCTATCCAGGTGTTCTATATCATCCAGAGTATCGCGACCTTTGAGTACTCGCTCCTTGAATTTGATATAAATATCATTGATAGACGCCAGGATCATTTCATTCTCCACCCCAGTGGCTAACCTGCTACCACTGGCGAAATCTGCATGGTCACCCATTTTGATGCCCTCAGTATGCATACCAAAACGCTCCTGGAGCTGAGATAAATTCAAGCGCATTCCGATAACACCAATGGATCCGGTAATAGTAGAAGGATAGGCAATTATACTATCTGCCTGGCAAGCGATATAGTATCCACCTGAGGCAGCAACATCAGACATGGATGCAATAAACGGTTTGATGTTCGCAGAGTCTGTTTCAGTTGCCTGGAGGACCTCACGCCACATGATATCTGAGGCCAGGGCTGAACCACCGCCACTATCAATTCGCAGTACGATGGCTTTAATACTCTCATCTTTTCGAGCTTCTTTGATGGCCTTGGCAATCGTTTCATCGCCCATATTTTTTGACCCTGAAGGACCCGGTTTACTTTTTCCACTGACGATACCGCCAACAGCATAGATCACTGCAATCTTATCTTTTGCTTTATCATCACGCCAGACATACTGGTAATCAGAGACACCCTTATCCTTCTTGGGCTTAATAATATTTAACTTGCCATCTTCAAGGTCTTTCACATAATCATCAAACTCATCCGGGTACATGGTGCCGGTCATAAGACCTGCCTCAATGGCTGCACTTGCCAGCAGATACGGTCCCTGGTTGACCACTTCCCTGGTTTTTTCCTTATCCCAACCTTTGCCCTCAGCAATTCCTGCAATAAACTGCTCATAAACACCTTCAAGTAGTTGGGTGTAATTTGAGCGCATGGCATCAGACATACTGTCCTGCAGATAAGGGTCCGCTGCCGTTTTATAGGGGCTTACCCGCCAGACTTCAGGAACAACGGATAAGGTGTCTAATAGACCTCGATAAAAAGTCACCTCCAATGATAGTCCGCGCAGATCCACACCAGCCATATTATGGATGTATATTTCATCAGCCATGGGTAGTAAATAAGTGGTTAAATTTGACAGCCCAAATTTACTGTAGACAATGATCTGTTTACCAGCATCATGGAAACGCTGAAAAGCCTGTCGAATCTCATCCATTTTACCAAATCCGGCCCGGACATTACCCAAATCAATGATCATCCCATGAAGATCGGGATCATCTGTGTATTCCTGCATTTCATCAATGAATTTCTTCAGTTGTTTGCCATAGACGGGTGGTTCATAAAGAAAGGGGATATTCAGATCAATATTAAACGGGATTTTGGATTTTTTAATCTCTGGTTCTTCTATAAACAAACCATTTAATTTTATCCGGATGTAGGTTTTTTCATCTTTTTTAACCAGCTTTTTGTCAAATACAGACCGATAAGGATTAACGGTCGTCCGGAAGCCAACCGTTTGAGCGTTGAGGTTATCAATAACACCGTGGCTCTCAATACCAAATGTCGGCATAAGAATACTCATGGATATTCCAAAGCTACTGGTGTTATCCAAATCAGCAAAAGCATTTACTCGCAGTCCCTCTACGGGCTCGACAAAAAGACTAATTGCCTGATTTGTATTATACTGTAATACTGTACCGGAATCATCCAGCTCAACTCCAAGTTCAAGTCCGGCTCCCCAGCGACCACTTCTGTTTTGAAAAGCAACACCACTATTCAGCTTGATGAATTCAGCTGTTCCAGACCAGGCATTCTGAAGGCTCGCCCCCACAGCCACCATGGGTAGCGGACGATGCATCCAGGCCACGTCATAACGTCCTTCTTTCCAGAGTGAGTTATCAAATGAATAGCTAAATCCCAGAGCGTGTGATTCACTAATTTTGATGCCCTGGCTAAAGCTCCAGATATTCCGGGCGGTGGCAACATCCCACTGATAAGCAAATCCTGAGGTCTTATTCTGACTGTAGTAAGCAAAGTCTTTGGTAAAGGAGCTACCATCAAAATGACCGAACATTACCGTTTCAGTATGACCATTAAAAGCCAGTCCTGCTGGATTATAGCGCACCGCCATTGGGTCATCTACTGCTGCCACGGACGGCTGTGTTATTTGAATCTGACCAAAGAGCAGATTGGCCCCTAACAATATCATTAATACA
>JAOZSM010000225.1 GCA_029939675.1 Fidelibacterota bacterium | reverse complement strand
TCTTAATTATCAACACTTTGCCTGCCTGCGCGGAGACCGACTTCGGCATAGGCAGGCGTCTCTGCGTTCTCTGCCTGCCACGGTAGAGTTTTACGGAGACGGGCGAGAGGGACTTTTTGCGGGATCGTCAACGTTTAAACTGAAAATTTATTCCGAGCTCAATTCCTTCGGCAGCAGCAAAGGAAGCCCCACCTAGTAATTTGATTGCCAAATCAGCATCAAACCAAATTAAATGAACTCCGGCCCCCACAGAAGCTTCCAGACCGTAGCGGCCCCCAAAAGCCATACCAGATCGAATGGGAATCATTTTGAACCGAATCCACTCTGCTGCCACAGCCACTCTCCAGGATCGATCAGCAAAATAATAGTCATCCAAACCTGCTGAGAGATCGGCCAGCAGGATAAAATCTTGTTTATACTGATAACTGGCCCCCAGCCTAAACATGGCGGGATAATTCATCCGAATGCTATCCGGTGTTGCAGCGGGTTGATTTCGCAGCTTAAAAAGACTATCTGAATCAGCAAAAGCACCTGCAACATTCACATTTTCCATTTCCATGTTGTAAAGGGTACTGGCTGAAAAGGTGGTGGTATCGGTTGATATCTGCAAAATCCTGCGGACTGGAACCAGAGCTTCAATAAACCTGATATTTCTGGCAATGAGATTATTATCGCTGCCCCAATTGACAAAACCAATCACATTGTTGATGGCAAAACCAAATTGCCAATCATTAATTTTTCGGGTATTAAAGCCCAGGTCTACAGCCAATCCATTACCACCAATTGCTCTGGTATAACGGTAAAAACCACTTGATTCCAAACCGGTAGGATCCGTGCTGAAAGTTCCACCGGAAGAATCCACACCCGCAAAACCAATACCCGCTAAATATTTGATGGTTGCCCCAAAATTATATTTTTCAAAGGGAATGGCGAAGGAGAATCCAAAATTTGTCAACATGAGGACATCTTGACTCAGGGCTAAATCAAAGGACTTTCCAACCTGATTCCCTTCCAACATTATTTCGAATAATCCTCGGGGCAGGGAATTCCGCATATAATATTCTACGCCGGATGTAAGGGCATAATTCCCGATTGAGACGTTAAGCAGTGGGACGGGGACACTCACACCAAAATCCACGGCAAGACCATCCTCTGGAATCTCAGACAGTAAGTACTCCTTGTGGGATATATCTTTCCCCGGCATACGTGCCTGCAAATCAAAAGGGTCTCCATTCCGATCACCTGTGAAATATTTATTAAACAAGGCCAGAGACATAAAGTTATTCGAGGCTATCATCTTGAAATCAAGTAGATCAGCACTAAAGCCCAAGTCCTCTGTATATCCCAGGTTGGCCGGGTTGAACCCAATGGCAGAAACGCCCCTGGAGGCAACTGTATAGGCATTACATAAACCTAAACCACGTGCATCAACATGAGCTTGCCCAAAACCAGAGATCGCAGTTAGAGCCCAAAGACCGATGAAAGCAATAAGCCTTATCATGGGCTGGTCTCTTCTTCAGGGCCATTAAACATCGGTCCTGAATTCAATACAAACTGCATGTACGCTGTTACATCAATTCCTGCAGAAAATGGAAGCAATGCCGGATTAGGAGTCTCCTGAAGAATAAATTTAGTGGCAATAAAATGGTCTCTGGCATCGATCAGCCAACCCAATTCGCCATAGTCAGTGACATCAAGCATGAGTAATAGTTCAGTGCCAGCGTCATTAAGCATGAGGTTATAAAGGCTATCTGCAACCGTGGGTGGATCAAGTTCAGCTGAGATAAGTGCTGAGGAAACATCAGTAAAGCCAGAGTCCGACCTGGCTAGCAGAATAGTGTCAAGGAATGCGTATTTATGATGCTTGAGCGTTCCATAGGTAGAGTCACCATCTACTTCATTCAAATTGAAATCTGCAGAATAAGTATAATGACCAAACCCCTCCATCCCGGGAATGACCAGGCCTGAATTCGGATCGGTGGTACCAGCTGGAATCTGTAATTGCAGTGTCTTGACCATAGGATGCAGGATAAGTGTATCCAGAATCAGATCTACTGTGTCGGCTGCTCCATCCAGATCCAAATCTGCTGAAACCAGGATACGATTCTCAACATTACTGTAGAATGGAAAATAAGGCAGATCAGAGACTAAAATCTCCAGCCCAAAACCCAGACCGATATCGCTATAAATAATGGTATTGATAGTAGAGCTAATAAACATATCTGATTGATCAGGAACACCATCATTACCAACCAATTGCCGTATCGTGCTGGAATCCAGGGCCGCCATTTCCGTAAACGTTGGTGGCATAAATTCTACACCACCCGAGGCTATACTAAGCAAAAAAGGTATTTCAAAACGCCAGGTCCCGGCAATTTCCGCCCCGGCAGTGATCGAATTCAGGTTGTCGGGTGAAATAACGGCATCTCCCCCAACTGAAACGATATCGGGCATCATGGCCATGAGATTTACGATATTATTTCCAGCTTCAAAATGCTGGACAATCGATTCATCACCAGCAAAACTCTTACGGACAAAATCGCGACTAATCCTAATCTCAGTTATGGCAGGATTTCCTGCTGAACCAGCCTCAAAAGCCACTGAGTCAGGGTTCAATTCTACAACGACACTGTCACCATCACGATAACCTTTTACCTGTAATCCAAGTCCGGGTGCAACACCAAACTCATTCTCAAGAGTAATCGAAAGAATAGCCTCACCAAAAGTAATACCACCCACCAAACCAGGCAGACTAAGGGGCTGTTCCTGATCACTGATCTCAAAACTAACCCCGAAAAACCCTGTCAGATCCTCGATCTTCAGGGTCGTCATCTCAACACCCACATTCATTACCATTTCATCCGGGGGTGGATAGGGAATGGAGATGGGACCACCATCTGAGCTGAATATAATTTCTGTTTCAATAAGCAGGGAATCGAGGGGAACCTCATCTCCTGTGGTATTGCTAATCAGATGTCCGTCCAAAACGACTGTTCTTTCAACCAAAGCACTATCAGGCAACACAAACTCAATGATTTTATAATCGCCGGCAGTCAAGTGAGCTTGACTTTCATAAAAATTCAGTAAATTGATCTTTAAGGAGGCAATATCGAGCCCCATTCTATTCTCGATGGAAATATTCAAGTTATTGGTATCCGGCTGATCAATATTGTCTTCAAAACTAGCCGTAACGATCTGAACACTGAATCCCTGCCCTGATTCATCAGTAGAGCTGGTATTCATCTCCTGGGTATAAACCATGGTGGTATCGATCATATTGACTTGAATGCTCTGGAAGCCATCGATATCCATGGAAAAACTATAGTGAAAATACGGATCTACCCCCTGAGGGAAGAATAAGGTATCACCATTCGAGGCATTAATGGCCCCACCAAACTCAAAAATGAGGCTATCGAAAACTGAAACCCCATCTAATGATGAGGTCTTGGAACTATCATCTTCTATCCCCTCCATATATTGGGGAATAGTGTCAAAAAAATGAGTGTGTAAATGAGTAGTATCGCCATTGGCTTTCTTGGTGTAAACGATAAGACCCGTATTAGAGGAAGTGAGGGGCATCTGACTGTTGATGATTGAACTTATGGAACCACTGGAAATCGTGACAGATTCAAAACTCTCAATGGGAGCATCTGCTGGCAAAATGGAAGGATCCGGTAACAAGGCAAAGGCCTCCCTGAAAGTTGGCAATTGTGCTTCAGGAATCACTATGGAAGCCGTCATCTCATAAGTAATTGAAGAATCACAAATGAAATTTGGCGGAGGTTCATCACAAGCAGTGCAGCCGCCCTCCTGATCATTGGAGGGGATGCGACCTGTAATCGTTCGTGTATACCCTGGTAAATAAACATCCCGGTCATAATTCAAGTTGGCAGGGTCATTCCCAAAGGTAAATGAGATCGTGTCATTCCTGGTTTGTGTGATGCTATCACACTGAGCATCTGGGATATCATTAATAATAATATCATCAATATTAAAGCCCATATCGGACATGGTAATTAAGGTATCTACCGGACCCACATGGATTCCGCTATCCAACTCCGCTGGCATTAATGATGCGATATCAATGGGGCCAACGCCCAGTGCCATGGGGTCCTGCCCAGGAATAACAAACATGTCTTCCGGCAATGTGATGGGAGGCAGGTCATTCTCCAGAGTGATGTAAAGACCGCCAGGATAATCTGCCAATGTATCGGGTAATAGAATATCCATGAATCCATCACTATTGGTATCTACTGAATCGCCATAGACCTGGATGGTACCCGTTGTGTCTGAAGCCAGTAAACCGTCAAAGGGATAATTTTCAGAAACCAGAGGAATGGTCAGCGTGACCTGCCAGGTGGGCATAACCACTTTGGTAGGCAAGCCAAAATCACACTGTATTACCAGTGCCCCAAACGATAGTGCCAGTACTAATCCAGCAACTTTCCCTCTTAGCTTAGCAGAAATAATTACATCCTCTCCATAAGAATTTCCATCATTTTTAAGCTTATGGTCACAATAACCCAATCCCATACGACCAAAAGGGATTGTTTTGACTAATTACTCCCCTATAAAACTTTACATAACTTTCGACTTTGGACATTAAGACTTTCGACTCGCCCTAATACCGATAATGATCCGGTTTGAAGGGACCTTTTTGAGGAAGACCCAGATACTCAGCCTGATCTTCGCTCAGTTCAGATAAATGCACATCCAAGTGAGCTAAATGCAAACGGGCAACCTCTTCATCCAATTCTTTAGATAGAACGTGAACACCGGGCTTCATATCGCCTTCCAGCAGTTTGATCTGAGCCAAAACCTGGTTGGTAAAAGAAGTGGACATGACGAAGGAGGAATGCCCTGTGGCATTGCCCAAATTAACCAGTCTCCCCCGGGACAGAAGAATCAGAGACTTACCGTCAGGAAATTCAAACCGGTCCACCTGGGGTTTGATATTAATTTCTTTAATTCCGGGTTGAGTCTCCAACCAGCGCACATCGATTTCATGATCAAAGTGTCCGATATTAGCTATGAT
>JAOZSM010000224.1 GCA_029939675.1 Fidelibacterota bacterium | reverse complement strand
TTAGAAGTTAGAAGTTAGAAGTTAGAAGTTAGAAGTTAGAAGTTAGAAGAATATTTTAGCATGTATTTTATTAAAAGTAACGGAATATTATGATTGATTCTACCCTTCCAAGTAACACATCCCAGCTCAGATTGCCCATTGTTGCGATTGTGGGACGACCTAATGTTGGCAAGTCCACTCTATTTAACCGTATCGTCGGAAAGCGACTTTCCATTGTCCATGAACAAGAAGGAGTCACCCGCGATCGAATTGCCGTAGAAACTGACTGGGCCGGGCATTCATTTTTCCTGGTTGATACAGGTGGCTATATCCCCAATAGCGACGATATCATTGACAGGGAGGTTCGCAAACAGGCTGTTATGGCCATTGATGAAGCGGATGTAATCATGTTAATGGTAGATTCGGTCGTTGGAATTACCTGGGAAGATGAAGAAATCGTTAAGCGAGCCCGTCAATCAAAAAAGCCTTTGGTACTTTTGGCAAATAAAGCAGATAATCAAACTATTGTGGATCAAACCCACGTTTTCTACCAGTTGGGGCTGGGTGAAGTGTTTGCTGTCAGTGCCTTAAATGGTCGGAGTATTGGAGATGCGCTGGATAAGGTTGTTTCCACGTTTGGCGACATCCAGATTGAAGAAGAGATCGATGAAAATGTCATTCGCTTTGCTATTGTGGGGATGCCCAACTCAGGCAAGTCCAGTCTGACCAACGCATTGCTGGGGATTGAGCGACAGATCGTGACTGATATTCCAGGAACAACCAGAGACTCCATCAACACTTCTTTTAAATATTTTGATCAGATGTATGAGATGATTGATACAGCCGGTCTACGGCGGAAAGCTAAAGTAAATGATACGATCGAATACTACAGCTCAATCCGCACTCAACAAGCGATCAAAAGCGCCCACGTGGTCATTGTTCTTATTGATGCCGAAAAAGGATTTGTCTCCCATGATGCCCGGGTAATGGAGGAGGTTATTTCTGCCGGAAAAGGGCTTGTAATTGGTGTAAATAAGTGGGATCTCATTAAGAAGACTACCAATACCATGCGGGATATGAAGCAGGGAATGGTCGATGATATGTACGCCCTGCGCCACTACCCCATCCAGTTCATCTCAACATTAGAACGGCGACGCATGTTCAAATTAGTCGACCTGGTGAAGCAGATTCATGAAGAACAGCAGAAACGGATTCAAACCCGTCAGCTTAACCTATTCCTGGAAGATGTTGTTGCCCGATTGCAGCCGGCTTCCCCCCGTGGGAAAGAAATAAAATTGAACTATTGTTCCCAGGTCGCCGTTCAACCTCCAGTGATCATTATTTTCACAAATTACCCTGACTTGATCAAGACTGCCTATAAGCGCTATCTTGAAAATCGATTCAGGGAAATTTTTGGATTTGAGGGTGTGCCCGTTCGAATTGTATTCAGGAAAAAGTAGAAATTATTTTAGCCACTGATGAAGCTTGACGATCCCGCAAAAAGTCCCTCTCGCCAGTCTACGCTCTTCGAGCTTCGCCCGGCAGGCAGAGATCGCAGAGACGCCTGCCTATGCCGAAGTCGGTCTCCGCGCAGACAGGCAGAGTGTTGATATTTATGAGTTTAGACATGTTCGCGATATGTGGTTGTGTTTAATGTACTTAGGGTGTATTCTATGATTTCTCAATTACTTTTTGCGGGGGCGTCGAGTTTAGCTCTGCTATTTTCCTTTTCCAGCCTGTCCGGGCAGCATATTCGGGCTCAAAAGTGCGGATTTGGTGAACTAGGCCTATCATTAAGCAAGCAAAGCGGACCTCAGAATCGTGATCTTGATTTCTTGGATGAATCTATTGTCAGTCCCAGCGGTGAATTCCGAATTCACTTTACCCGCACGGGAACTCATGCCGTAGTGGGCGCTGATGTCACCGGAACGCCTGAATTTGTCCAGGAAGCAGCTATTGCAGCCGATTCAGCCTACACAATCCTGGTTGGTGAATTAGGTTTCCTACCTCCGCTCCCGGATGGTAATATTGATGGACCTGAATTGGATATCTACATTAAGAATTGGGGTGGTTCCTACTACGGTATGACCTACTTTGGCGACTCGGCTCCATCCCCAACCTATCTGGTGGTCGATAATGATTATGCCGAAACATCATATTCAACCTCAGGCCTGAACGCTTTACGGGTCACTATTGCCCATGAGTTCTTCCATATGGTGCAATTGAGATATGCCTACCCATTTGACCCCGTTTCGTCGAATGTTTTCTGGTATGAGATATCCAGTGTGTGGATGGAAGAAAAATGCTATCCGGAAATCAATGATTACCACGCCTATGTAGCAGATAATTTTCGTCAGGCAAACTTCCCTGATCTTAACGATGCCTCTTTTGGATTTGCCTTCAGCTACGGGCATGGATTATTCGGCCAGGTTCTGGATCAGGAATACGGTACCAGTAACGGCAAGCATATCATGCTGGATATCTGGGAAAACCTTTCGGGTAACGAAGCTACTGATAATCTTGAGACAGTCCTGAGTTCAGACACCTGGAATTCCAGTCTAACGGACGCACTGGGAAATTATGCCCTCTATAATGTGTTTACCGGCTCGCGCACCATTCCGAACCAGTATTATCCTGATGCGCTAGAATTGGAAGAGGTCAATACTATGGAATATCCCATTCCAATTGACTACACTGCTTCTTTTGATTTTTCACTGGATGCATTTGGGATCTCTTTCCGGAAATTCACCATTCCCGGATCAAATAATTTCTATACCAAAGGCGCAGGTCTTGATCCTGATCAGCGGGCATTTCTAACCTACCATAGTCCAACGGTTGGATCCTCTCTGAAAAGTGCTGTTGAACATTTTTGGATACCCTGCACTAACGTCAATAGCGCAGACTATCTTATCTTTCCGCTAATCAATGGTAATCGAGAACAGAGCAGTTCGTTTTCACTTGAATTCGAGCCGAGTACTATTGGATTGGAAGATGCGATCCAGACGCTCTGGCCTAATCCAAGCACGCTCCAGAACGGTATGATTCATTTAAACATCATTTTATCGGAACCCGGTACAATAAAATTCAAAATCTATAATATTCTGGGGCAGGCTATCCATCAGAAGGAATCCTTCAGATCTGAAGGAATTTATATCCTGGATGTAAGACTGCCGCAGAACACTCCGTCTGGAATATATTTCATTCAATTATTTGCCGGAGGTAAAGTCATGAGTCGGAAATTTACGGTGTTATGATGACTGAACCACAGTGGTTTCAACCGACTGATGTAGGTGAGCATCAGACCAAGATCAAAGCATCCCGTTTCATTGCTGATATCTTTCCCGTGAAAAATGAAGATGAAATTCAGAATTATTTGAGTGAGGTAAAAAAGCGCGAATATACGGCCAATCACCATTGTTTTGCCTGGCGTCTGGGTATTGGTGATGATGAAATCTGGCGGGTAAGCGATGATGGAGAACCAGCTGGGACTGCTGGAAAACCGATCTACCAGGCACTTGTTGGCGCTAACATCACCAACATTCTAGCGATTGTGACACGTTATTTTGGCGGTACTAAGCTGGGTAAAGGCGGACTGATGAGAGCTTACGGAGGGGTGGTTCAGGAAACCCTGCCACTAGTCAGGAAAAAAGCGTTTATTCCCCGAGTCAGACTGGTCTGTCACTGTGATTTTGAGCATGCAAATTTAGTTTACCGATTAATTGAAACCTATGGAGCCCAGTTAAGGGATCAGGATTACGCGGAGGGTGTCACCATTCAATTAAGCATCAAAAAGGATCAGGCTGATCAATTCTCCTGGGATCTCCATGAGCTTTCCAACGGTCTCATAAAGGCACAACCCTCCACACACTAAACTCACCCAAACATTCAAACCTCCAAACCTCCAAACCCCCAAACCTCCAAACCTCCAAACAAACTTCTAACAAAAGTATTTTTCCTTGGCAACTATTTGACTGAGTTCTATATTTGGCGCAAATTTTAAGGAGAGTACATGCGAAATTTTTCAAAAGCTTTGTTTATGCTGATGATGCTAATATCTATTTCATTTGGCTCAGAACGTTTGGTCTTACTTGAAGTATTTACGAGCCCTGGCTGACCATCTTGTGGCCCTGCAGGGGCTTACCTGGATGGATTCCAGGTCGAAAATCCTGATGATGTTGTAATTATTGCCTTCCATACTAACTGGTTTGGGAATGACCCTTACTATAACTATAACCCAAGTGAAAACTCCGCTCGATTTACCTACAATGGTATCGGCGGAACTCCCACAGCCATTGTTGATGGTACTGATGGCGGCTGGCCCTGGAGTCCCAATTGGGGAAACGCCGTCATGGCACGTTCAGTTATTCCCTCAGATGTAGATTTTGCTGTAACTGGTTATTTTGATGCTGGATCACTTACTGGCGAGTTAAGTATAAACGTCCTACCGGGAACTGGTATTAATGGAGATTATCGACTTCATCTGGTTCTGGTGGAAGATGGCCTCTACTATATGGGATCAAATGGATATCCCGATCACAATAATGTGATGCGCGACATGATTCCGGATCAAAACGGTTCCACTATGAATCTGTCTGCTGGTGAATGGACGAATGTTGACCTTGCTTTTGCTGTACCAGACCCCATTGTTGCTCAGAATGCCCGTCTGATCATGTTTGTGCAAAATTATGCCTCCAAAGAAGTATTGGGTGCGTACATGGTTCCAGTGCTTTCCATCCTTGCAGATTGTACGAATGATTTAGGCGACCTGATCGATTACGGCAATATCACAGTCCAGGATCTAGTGCTTTTGGTGGGAATCATCATGAATACTGTTGAGGATCAGGAGTATTGTACCTATCGAGCAGCCGACTTTAATGAAGATGGCAATATCAATATTCAGGATGTGGTCATGCTGGTGGAGACAATCATCGGTTAAAATATATTTCCTAAATAATTCTAAAAAAGGCGCGGATTTGTCTCCGCGCCTTTTTATTTTCAGAAAGGAGCAGAAAGGATTTTTTGATGCAAGGTTTTTCTCTCTTGAGTACAGATTCTCACATT
>JAOZSM010000223.1 GCA_029939675.1 Fidelibacterota bacterium | reverse complement strand
AATCGAACTCAAGGATATTCGCATTCCCCGCCAGCAGACTATTCGTCCCAAATACTCCGACCAACACCGTTAAGCATAACAATAAGTAAACTTTTGGATTCGCCATTTCTTCCTTCCCAACAAATACTATAAGCTAGGTTAACTACTCCGTTATACTTTCAATTTAAGGTGATAAACACTTGAAGCAAAGTATGAAGCAAATCACCTGTATTAGTTTGACCTGCATCAAATTGCGGCAAGTAAAGCATTACACGATTTCAATGTCTATTGAACCGAAAGCTCAGCTCCACCTCGTATTAGCATGCCGGAGTCGTAGAAATATTTGCAAAGGAAGCATCTATGTACCCCTATCTCAGAACGATTAAAACCATTCTCTCTGCCCGTTACCGTAGCTCTTTGAATTTTGGTGATACTGGAATCCTCAAGCTTCGAGCGGGGTTTACAGATATTGATCACTATGGCGAAGTCAATAATGGGAGACAGTTGACCCTTATGGACCTGGGACGCTATGATCTTGGCGTTCGAGGCGGCTTGATGAAACTGATCGCTGAAAAAAAGTGGGGGTTTGCAGTGGGTGGCTCCAGTATTCGCTATCGACGCAGAATCACCTTATGGAAGAAATTTCAATTGCACAGTAAGGTAATCGGGCATGACGGTCGCTGGTTCTACTTTTTGCAAAAAATATGTATTGGTGATACCATCTGTTCTTCTGCCCTGATAAAAGCCGGAGTAATATCCAAGACTGGCCTGATTCCAGCTGCGGATGTCATGCAGGAATTTCCTGACGATACCTGGACTGGTGAGTTACCTGATTGGGTCAAAGCCTGGGTTAATGCCGAAAGTCAACGACCCTGGCCATCAAATCCTCGCAAATAAAAAAAGCCATGACAATCGAAACTGACATGGCTCCATTCCCAGATATATATCTGTTATTTTATAAATTTTACAATGGCTTTATTGGCCGCTTCCGGCGCATCCAACTGAACAAAGTGTCCGCACTTTGGAATAACTATCACAGTGCTATGGGGTATTTCTTTAGCTATTTCAGCAATATCTTTGGTCCAACCCGGATGTAAAAACCGGTTTGGGATGAGGGCATCATTGGCACCAAATAAAACCAGGGTGGGTTGACTGATCTGATCCAGTTTGTCCCACACGATTCCCCGTAACATGCCCTCAACATTTTTAGATACGGCGTAGCAATAGTCATAGAAGTCTGTGGCACCTCTCAATTGAATACGATCGGTGATCATCCAGGCTGCATCTTTAGGGAAATCATAAAAATTGATGCTGACGTTTTTTGCAATGGCTCGTACCGGTGTGTCTCTCACCAATTCTGGAGTCATAATGTTCTTCATCCAGGCGGATTCACCCTCATTGAAGCGTTCAAAACCAGCGGGGGAAATCAGAATCAACTTTTCCACCAGCTCTGGACTCTCAAGCGCCATAGTCATGGCAATTTGTCCACCCATAGAATGTCCAGCCACAATCACACTCCCCAGGCCCAGCTCTTGAATAAAGTGTCTTAACACATCCGCATTGAAGGACATAGAATATTCATAGTAGCCCTTGCTGGAATGACCATATCCAGGTAAGTCAACCGCAATGACCCGATGGGTTTTAGCGAGAACTTCTATATTCTTGGTCCATGCTCGAGCATAACTACCTAATCCATGGATCAGTAGTATCGTCTGCGGACCTGACCCTTGTTCGATATATGCCAGATCGATATTTCCTAGCTGAATATTTTTAACAGGGAAGCCATATTCCAATTCATTAAATTCGAGACTGGGAAGTTTGTAATAAGATCCTGTTCCAGCACCCATGAGAGTTCCAATCACTGACAGAAAAACAAATATTTGCATTATTTTCTTCATGATGCCTCCTAAAACATGATCCATTTAAGGAGCAAAATAACAGTCCAGGGATCTGCAGGACGTTCAGCAATGGCTCCATTGGTCAGAGGTGAATCATAGAAATCACCAAGACTTAGATGGGCTGCATGTAACTCAATATCAAAGAATACCTTTGGTGTATATGTGATACCAACATTGGCTTCAAAGCCCATGGTATTTCCGCCACCAGCAGGCGCTACAGGTGCCAAAGCGTACCCCAGATTTCCTTCCACTTTCAGTTTGTAAGGAATAACATCGTAAGAGAGACGTCCGACTCCAGCCACCAGGCCATATCCCATATTCTGAATATCAATTGTTGAGGCATAATAGCGATTTACAACATCACCGTGGGGCAACAGTAGGTATAATCCAGTCCCAAAGAATACTGCGCCTGGTGCTGTCCAATTGTTTCCTGTGAGTACACCAGTATATTTTCCATCGTCTACATTCTCTGTATCACCAGTGGAAAAGATAGCATCCAGAACAATGTTGTCCCGATTGGTCTTCCCATACTTGTAAGCCAGGCGAAGATTGGCGGCATAGCCTGCAACATCTATCTCCCGACTGGCCGTTTTTACCAGACCGCGTGTTGTATAGGCAAAGCCGCTAGCTCCAAAGCGCCCCTGTTCCAGCATGGGATCGCTATCAAAATGGGTTCCTAGCCAATATAGATTTGCCTGATAGGTTTCATTTCCAAGGTTGAATTGGAATACTCCATTGTACGGAGCCAACAGGGAGTTTAAACCCTGTCCCAGTATAGATACACCACCTTCTCCGGCTCCACTTTGAGTGCTACCATAGTCTCGTAGGTGATAAAGTGTAAGCCCCAGCGTGGTCTTGATTGACACATCTTGTTCAACATCTAGCTCAAAGAGAAATACATCGTCATTTTGTTCAACATTATTCTCATAAAGCTGATATGCTCCAGCCTTGATGTGTCGATAGCTGTTGGGAGAATAATGAGCCGATAGTCCCGAGGCATCAGAAGCAAAGAGAGATAGTCGATAGCCTGTCGTTAACAGTTCACTGGTACCTGTGTAGTAGGGAATAGAGTTATTGTCATAAAAGCGCAGCAACCCCATATTTACATACCATTTTTTGTTGGGATGTAGTTCCATAAACAGATTCTGGGTTTGCATATTCACAAAATCCGCACCAAAAGCGCCACCAAAATTTCCCCCAGCACCATAATTGGCATCTCCCCAGGTCCAGTCCAGCTCAAACGACATGCGCATACGCGCCCAGCCATCAAACAACCGTGGCGAATAGGACATCATTCCTAAAAAGCGTTGCTCAACGTAGTTGGCATATTTATCGGAGTAGCTTTTGGTTGTATTACCACCATAAAAACGTCCGACAACCTGACCTTTTAGAAACTCATTGGTAGGCGCCACATTGATGGCTTCATATCGAGTTAGGTAATACCCGATAAAGCTCAATTCGTTCTTGTCTCTAATAGTTTCTTTACCCTCAGGCCATATGGGAAGTGCCTGACTGAAGCTCGTCAGGGCAAGGATCATCACGAGCAATGCACGCGTAAGATTATTGCGCATATCATTCTCCCTAAAATGTTATCGGGGTGTAAAAATCACACCCCGACATTTAAAAAACCTTAGTCCTGACGGATATAGGTCTGGATATTCATGGTTCCCAGAGTTGGATCTGCACCAAAACCAGCTGCAGGTGTTGGAACGGTTGCAGCAATATCTGGAACAGTTTGTACTGCTTCCAACCTTAGGGTATCACCATCGATTTGGATAATGCCTTCTTGCTCAAATGCTGTGTAAATAAGCTGAATGACATCCAGTTCAGAATCGCTTGACTCTGTGAGTACATAAGTACCTTCTAGAGTTGTCCAGGCACCATCAATCACATGAGTCTCAAGAGTAACTGTGTTGGCTTCGGTAAATTCAACTTTGACACTATCATACTGGAAATATGCTGACAGTATATAGGCCACATTAGGACCAGCACTTAGCCAGTTGCCAATCCAAACATCTACATCATTATTGTTGGCATCTGTGCCTGAGTCGTCTTCACAGCCCAGCACTAAGAGCAGTCCTAATGCCAGCACTAAGAGGATTGAGTATCGTTTCATCATTTTCTCTCCTTCTGTTGTTTGTACATTTTTATTAATTGTTTGCGATCCAGCTTGCCCGAGTCATTCACGGGCAATCCTTCAACCAAACATACCTGTTTTGGTGTTTTGTATTTTGCCAGAGATTTCAGACAGAATTCTCTAACCTCGTCGATATCCAATTCACGTTTGGAAACAATAAAAGCCAAGCCCACTTCACCCCATTTTTCATCGGAAATTCCAATGACGGCTGCATCACTAATATCAGAGTGCTGAATCAGAGTTGCTTCAACTTCAGCAGGATAAACATTTTCGCCACCACTGATGAACATGTTTTTCTTACGATCAACGATATAGTAATAACCGTCTTTATCTTTACGAGCCATGTCGCCAGTATGAAACCACCCATCGGTGATGGTCTTGCTGGTTTCCACAGGTTTCCGCCAATACCCCGGTGTAACCACTGGTGATCGTAAACAGAGCTCTCCTGGTTCATCGATCCTTACCTCTTCTCCAGCTTCAGACAAGACACGGGCATCCATATAAAAATTAGGGAACCCAATACTCCCCTGCTTGCTGATAGCTGCATCCTGATTCAGGGAGAAACAATTAGGACCCACTTCTGTGAGGCCATAACCCTGCCTGATTGGGACATCCTTTTGGTGCCAGATTTCAATCAGTGGAATGGGCATTGGAGCTCCCCCTACGACTGCATAACGCAAACTTGATAGATCTGTGGTTTCGAATCGTGGGGAATCTGCCAACATTTTCATCATGGTAGGGACACCGAATAGAACCGTTGAATGCTCCTTCTCGATGAGCTCTAGAATAAGATCAGGATCAAAACTTTCCAGGATGGTATGTGAAGCCCCATGCTGAAGAAAGGGAGTGAATAGAACATTCCAGCCACCAGTATGGAAAAGAGGGGCGTAAGCCTGAGTATGATCGCTTGAATTAATATCCAGACGCAGCGCTGTATTGACTGAATTCCAGAAAAGCATTTTATGGGTAATCATAGCACCCTTGGGTACGCCAGTGGTTCCAGAAGTATAGAGGATCATCACCAGATCCT
>JAOZSM010000222.1 GCA_029939675.1 Fidelibacterota bacterium | reverse complement strand
GTAATTATTAATGAATCCAGTCTTCTTGTTACCATTGCTCAATATTTAGACAACTATAATAATAACAATGCATTGCATAAACTCTATAAGTCATTCGTGCTGTAACGTTTTCAGACTCAGACAGTTGCAAGAAATGAAGAAAAACTTCTGTCCTAATAAGAGACTTGAGAAATCCAGCTAGAAAAAACTTCTTTGCCAAATCCCCGGGTATTCGTCCTGCTACCTTTTGTGAGGTTTGGGGTTAACCGCGATGGTATCCCGTATCTTGAAGCAAAACACTTCCCTTGCGAGCCTCACCGACCAGCGTATCACACCGTTCATTCTCAACATCGCCGGCATGACCTTTGACCCATTTGAATTCAACCTTATGTTGCTTCAAGAGATCTATCATCATTTTCCAAAGATCTATATTCACAGCCAATTGGCCATCTGATTTTTTCCACCCTCGTTTCATCCAGCCATAGACCCAGCGTTTTGTGATAGAATCAACCACATATTTTGAATCCGTGTGTAACACGACTCGCGAGGGCTCCTTTAAAGCCTTGAGGGCCACGATCACCGCCATCATTTCCATCCGGTTATTGGTAGTCAGTTCGTATCCTGCAGAAAGTTCTTTACGTAACTTGCCCTGCTGCAAAACGACCCCATAACCCCCTTTCCCTGGATTCGGCGAGGCTCCCCCATCGGTATGAATTATAATTTTTCCACTATCTGATGTTGTGGAAGTTGGTCGTGCAGAATTACTGACGGATTTGATTAGAGTTATCAAATGTTCATCAACAGACTCGCTGGCCGCCAGCACACAGCTCCGTAACCAGCTGATAGCTTCATCCCGGTCACCAAAACTCTTATACTTGGCCCCCTTGAAGCCCTGTACCTGAGCGGAAGCTTCACTCCAACTCTCATATAATCCGGGACGGTGACCAAGAAACACAGCATATATTTTACGTGCTTTAGCAGTCATGCATGCTGACTGGAATAGGCGGAAGAATTATGGATTAAAATCACCCCAGGAATTTGAATATAATAAAGCCTGCTCCAAGGATAAAGAAGGCTCCGAACAGGCGATTGTTTCGTACAACCAGCCCATCAAAACCGGTGTTCATCTGTTCTAGCGGGAGTAGTAAGAGACGCGTGGATATCCATTTATCGAGATAAGTATTCACCAGCTTTAGTTTTTCTGGATTGAATACTAGCAAAGCCCAGACAGGGAGCCCCAGTATCACCGTGATCAATAATATCAATCGAAGTGATTCTAACAGAATCCCAACCCCCAACTCTGATGCGTTGTTACCTGAATTGACCATATACTCTTGCGTAGTGGGAATCCGCGAATAGATCAAATAAAATGCTAAAATCGAAGCCACCAGCATGATGGTACCAATAAGTTTGTTATTGTTAAAGTAAAATGCATTGGTATCCCTGACAATGTCCAGTGGCTTGGTACTTTTCCTGGCTGAATACCATTTATTGCCTGATTTATTCAGCCCTTCTACCATCTCTGGTTTAAAGAACAGCAGGAAGCCCATGAAAAGGGCAATGAATGCACCTACTACAAGCAAAAGTTGCATAATCTCTAGATACATCTCATTCATCTGGAACCTCCCATTAGAGCTTGAAATTCTTCTTTGAAAATAGTCTGTCAGAATCTAGTATATTTCTGCTTTATTCCTATTGCTTGCTCGATTGTTGCATGGCTTTAAAGGTTAGCACAACCAACATCTGTCTTCTCGGTAATGAAAGTAAATATTCTTATTGGAATCAGCCACTTTCGAACGCATCATGCGCCCGCTTTTTTTAACTGCTTAATTTTGCGGTGCTTCGCTTTGGTGAAACCCCCTCGAAAGGATATAAATGCGTAAAGAGAATTTCAGAAATATTGCCATCATTGCCCATGTTGATCATGGTAAAACAACCCTGGTCGATTGGATGCTCCGTCAGAGTGGAATTTTCCGTGACAATCAGGAACTAACTGATCGAGTTATGGACAGCATGGACCTGGAGCGGGAACGCGGTATTACCATCAGTGCCAAGAATACTGCCATCACCTACCAGGGTGTTAAGATCAATATTATTGACACTCCAGGACACGCCGATTTTGGAGGTGAAGTCGAACGTGGATTGAGTCTGGTAGATGGTGCAATTCTCCTGGTCGATGCCAGTGAGGGTCCCCTGCCCCAAACCCGTTTTGTAGTTAAGAAAGCCCTTGAGAAGAATCTTAAAATCATGCTGGTTATCAACAAGATAGACCGACCTGACTCTAGAATTGATGAAGTTATTAATGAGGTATATGATCTCTTTATTGATCTGGATGCTGAGGAAGATCAAATCGATTTCCCCATTCTATATACTATTGCCAAAGAAGGTGTTGCTCACCTGGATTTGGATGATGGATCAACCGACCTAAGGCCCCTGTTTGATAAGATTATTGAGTACATACCCGGACCTGAAGCAGAAGATGATCATACCCCACAATTCCTCATCGCCAACCTGGATTATGATTCTTATGTAGGTCAAATTGCCATCGGTAGACTGAACAATGGATCCCTTAAAATGGGTGTTAATTATTTACTGGCTGGTGAGCAGAAAAACACACCCAACGTGAAGTTTTCTGCCCTGTACACTTTCGAAGGTTTACGCCGTCAACAGGTGGAAGAAGTGGAGGCCGGTGACATCATCGCCTTTGCCGGAATCGATTCTATTTCTATTGGTGATACCATTACCTCCATCGAAAATCCAGCTATCCTACCCCGTATTGAAGTAGATGAACCAACAGTATCCATGATTTTTTATGTGAATACCAGTCCTTTTGCCGGTCAGGATGGCAAATATTTAACTTCTCGTCATATTCTGGCCAGACTCGAAAAGGAAATGCGTCTGAATGTCGCCCTGCATATTCAACAAATAGCGGGTCGGGCAGACGCCTTCGAAGTAAAAGGTCGCGGCGAATTACAGATGGCCATCCTCATTGAAACCATGCGGCGCGAAGGCTATGAATTCATGGTCTCCAAACCCCGCGTTATCACCAAAGAAATCGACGGCACAGTCAATGAACCTGTTGAAATGCTTTATCTGGATATCCCTGAAGAATTCGTTGGGGTTATGTCAGAGAAACTATCTGCCCGTAAAGGCCGGATGGTCAACATCATTAACCATGGTAGCGGCCGGGTTAACCTGGAATTCCGGATTCCTTCCCGTGGCCTGATTGGGTTTCGCTCTACTTTCATGACGGATACCAAAGGCGCTGGTGTAATGAACACCATTATGGAAGGATATGAACCCTGGTTTGGTGCCATTCCACAACGTAAAACCGGTGCTCTGGTAGCTGATCGGCCAGGAAAAGTCACGGCGTACGCCAGTTTGAGTATGGAAGACCGTGGCGAACTGCAAGTAGAAGTAACTACGGCTGTTTATGGGGGCATGGTCATTGGTGAACGTAATCGTCCTGGTGACCTGGATGTGAATATTACCCGGGAGAAAAAATTGACCAATATGCGGAGTGCCAATGCTGATGCAACAGTAACCCTGCGCAAACCAAAATTACATACCCTGGATCAGGCGATTGAATTTATTTCAGAGAATGAATTGGTTGAGATCACTCCTGATAACATCAGAATCCGTAAAATGGAGCTGGATCCCCACAAAAGGCTATCTCAAATGCGCAAAGAAAAACGTTTGGGCGAATAGGCTATATCATGTACTGCAATGTTAAAAACGCCGCACGCTCCCCTTTGCCAGGGATAGGCGGTGAACACAGAGTATCATTAAAAACAATATCCGCGTTTATCAGCGTTAATCCGCAGCAAACGCAGTAACGAGACATAATGGAATTTCAATATCTAAAAACAGAACACTTTTTTGCCCAGGTAGCCAGCGGGCTGGAAGAGTTGGCAGCTGCAGAGGTCAAGACATTAGGTGCAACCAAGATCAAAACACGCTTTCGGGGGCTCTATTTCTCAGCTGATAAAGCAACTTTATACCGGATCAATTATGGCTCACGGCTGCTAACCAGAGTTCTGGCTCCCCTATTGTCCTTTGATTGCCATAGCACAAAATATTTATACAAAACGGCTCTGGAGATTCCGTGGGAAGAGCTTTTTACACCGGACCAGACCTTTGCCATTTTTGCTCAGGTGAGTAATAGTCAGATCACACACTCCCAGTACGCTTCGCTCAAACTCAAAGATGCCATCGTGGATCGCTTCAAGGATAAGAGAAATCGACGTCCCAATGTGGACCCTAAATTTCCGCATATCTGGTTTAATCTGCATATTGAAAATAATCGAGCAGTCATCAGTCTGGATACCAGTGGCGGTTCCCTGCATCGAAGGGGTTACCGACTAGACACGGTGGAAGCTCCCATGCAGGAAACCCTGGCAGCAGCTCTGATCAAATTCACTGGTTGGTCAGGTGAAACGACCCTCATCGATCCCATGTGTGGATCAGGCACCCTGGCTGCTGAAGCTTATATGGCCCATACCAAGCTCTCCCCAGGCTACTTTAGAAAATCTTTTGGTTTTCAACGAATGCCTGATTACGATCCAGCCCTCTGGAAACGGATTCGGAAAGGGATGGATAACAATTTTCAGGCCCCTGCAACCGTCCCGATCCAAGCTTCAGACATTGATCCCAGTGCCATGCGGGTTGCCAAGCGCAATCTCGGTCATCTTCCTGGAGGAGCAGCCATCTATACCCATCGCAAAGACTACCAGGCCATTGGCGATACTGAGGGTGTCACCCTGATCATGAATCCCCCCTATGGCATTCGTCTTAAACGAGGTCAGGATCTTTCTGAATTTTATAAAACGCTGGGTGATTGGCTGAAACACAAATGTTCAGGCAGTGAGGCATACATCTATTTTGGGGAACGCAAATATCTAAAAAATATTGGTCTGCGTCCAGAATGGAAAATGCCCCTGATGAATGGCGGCTTAGATGGCCGCTTTGCCAAATTTGTCATGTATAAATAGTCCAAAGCCTGCCAGGGCGTAGTCGGAGACGTAGACCGGTCTTAAAGTCGGAAGTCGTCAGAGAATGTGTGGTTATAT
>JAOZSM010000037.1 GCA_029939675.1 Fidelibacterota bacterium | reverse complement strand
TGAAAGAATCCGTTTATCCATATCATCCAGACCATATTCATCCACGCTCAACATGGCTAGAGCGGCATCGGCGATTGGCTTGTTAATGGAGCCATTACCCTTTACCTGGGCATAATCTCTGGTCCGTCGTAACAAGCGGTTGGCAATCCTGGGGGTTCCCCGACTACGTTTCGCCAATTCCAGGGCACCATCATTATCGATGGGTACATTGAGAATATTAGCCGAACGCTTAATGATCTGCTGTAATTGCTGCGGTTCATAGAAATCCAGTCTCAGAACCACCCCGAAACGAGCACGCATTGGTGGCGTCAACAATCCAGCCCGGGTAGTTGCCCCGATGAGCGTAAAGGGCTCCAGGTTCAGCTGAACACTACGGGCACTGGGACCTTTATCGATCATGATATCGATCCGGTAATCTTCCATGGCTGAATAGAGATATTCCTCGACTACGTGGTTCAGCCGATGGATTTCATCGATAAAAAAGACATCCCGATTGTCCAGATTGGTCAATAGCCCAGCAAGATCAGCAGCTTTATCCATAACCGGACCGGAAGTGATCTTAATGTTTACTTCAAGCTCTTTAGCCATCAGCATGGCCAGGGTTGTCTTCCCCAAACCGGGAGGGCCAAAAAGAAGCACATGGTCCAAAGCTTCGTTGCGCTGCCTGGCAGCCTCAATAAAAATCTTTAGCTGATCTACAGTGCGTTTCTGACCCACAAAATCAGCCAAACTCTGGGGGCGTAAAGCCCGGTCGAATTCCTGTTCTTCGGTTAACTGTTGGGGTTGGGTCAGATCACTCATATTATTATGTAAATACTTAAATTTCTCCGCTCTGTTTATGGCAGCACATCACCTAAAAATACGCCGGCAAATATAGTCGGCAGGGGGGGCTGTTTCCAAGGGAAGCCTGAATGACCTTGAAGGCTTGAATATTGAAAATTTATTGTTATACACGGCCATCCTGCTTCAGCATGTCTTTTAAATAATACCCGGTATAGGAGCGTTTTACTTTAGCTACTTCCTCTGGTGTTCCAATTGCCAGAATCTCACCCCCTTCATCACCGCCTTCGGGTCCCAGGTCAATCACATGATCAGCAGATTTAATCACATCCAGATTATGTTCGATTACCAACACTGTGTTTCCTTTATCAACTAGACGATTGAGGACAGATAGTAGCATCTTGACATCTTCAAAATGGAGACCCGTTGTAGGTTCATCCAGAATATAAAAGGTACGACCCGTACCTACTTTGCTCAATTCACTGGCAAGTTTGACCCGCTGGGCTTCGCCACCAGATAGCGTTGTTGCCTGTTGACCCAGTTTTATATAACCCAAGCCAACTTCCACCAACGTTTTTAGTTTTCGCTTTAGAGCGGGAATTGCTTTGAAAAACTGATAACTTTCCTCCACGGACATATCCAGAATCTCTGAGATATTCTTACCCTTATACTGAATTTGGAGCGTCTCGCGATTATAGCGTTTTCCCTTACAATCTTCACACTGAACATAGACATCTGGGAGAAAATGCATCTCAATCTTGCGAATACCATCACCCTGACAGCTTTCACAGCGACCACCTTTTACATTAAAAGAGAATCGGCCCGGCTTGTAACCCCGTAGTTTTGATTCGGGAAGCTGTGAGAATAGATCGCGAATAAAGGTGAAAGAACCCGTATAGGTGGCCGGGTTTGATCGGGGCGTACGACCTATGGGAGATTGATCAATATTGATCACCTTATCGATATAGGCTAATCCTTCCACCCGATCGAATGGTAAGCTGGTAATCTTGGTACTATAGATTGAGCGGGCCATGGCTGGATAAAGGGTCTGATTGATCAGAGAGGATTTTCCGGATCCTGACACCCCGGTAACACAAATAAATTTTCCCAGCGGAAAATCCAGTGTGATCTTTTGTAGGTTATTTCCGCGGGCGCCTGTCAGGGTTATCCTGCTATTGCGTCCTTCACGTCTTTGTAGAGGAACTGGAATAGACAACTCACCTGTGAGATATTTTGCTGTAATTGAGTTCTTATTTTTCAAAAATGATTTTGGTGGACCAACTGCAACGACCTCACCGCCATGCTCACCAGCACCAGGACCTATATCCACCAAAACATCAGCTTCTTCCATGGTTTCCTGATCGTGTTCAATTACAATTACTGTATTGCCCAAGTCCCGGAGATGTTTGAGGGTTTCGATAAGGCGTCGATTATCGCGCTGATGCAGACCAATGGAAGGTTCATCCAAAATATACAGGACACCCACCAGTTGAGAACCAATTTGAGTTGCCAGGCGAATACGTTGTGCTTCACCACCTGACAAGGTTCCCGCTGTTCTGGCTAAATTCAAATAATCCAAGCCAACATTCACCAAAAAACTTAATCTGGCTTTGACTTCTTTTAAGATTTGATCACCAATGATCTGATCAGTTTTAGAAAGTTTTAATTTATCAATAAATTGATTTATATCCTTTATCGGCATTTTACTCATATCTGTTATACTTTTTTTGCCAATAAATATGTGGTTTGCCTCAATTCTTAATCTGGATCCACCACAAGCCTCACAAGGCAGGGATGACATGAAACCTTCGATCCATTTGCGTATACCCGGTGAAGTTGTTTGTTTATAGCGCCGTTCTAGATTGGGGATGACACCCTCAAATCCGCCTTCATATTCACCTTTCCAGCGATCAGATTCATAAGCCATTTTTATTTTCTTATCACCTGTTCCACGAAGGATTGCATGCCTGGCTTCTTCACTGATTGTGTTCCAGGGCTGGGTGAATTTGAAGTTGTAGTGATTGGCCAGACTTTTAAGGATGGCGGCGTACCAATTGCCCCTGGGTTGTTCGCCCAAAGGTGAAATAGCGCCTTGCAGCAGCGACTTTCTTTTATCTGGGACGATCAGATTCACATCTATACTGGTTTGTTTTCCCAATCCATCACATTGGGGACAAGCTCCATAGGGACCATTAAAAGAAAACAACCTCGGTTCAAGTTCTGGATAACTGATCTCACAGTACGGGCAGGCATAGTGCTCTGAGTAAATATGCTCTTGTTCTCCAACGATATCTATGATCACCATTCCCGATCCATGCTTTAGTGCAAGCTCTACTGAATCAGTTAACCGGTCTTTGAACTCTTCGTTGATAACAAGCCGATCGACAACTATCTCTATTTTATGTTTTATTTTTTTTTCTAGTGGTTTGACGCGGGCTACTTCTTGGATTTTGCCGTCAATCCGCAGTCTCACAAAACCTTCTCGTTTTATCTCTTTAAGGGTTTCCTTGAATTCTCCTTTTCTACCTCGTACGATTGGTGAAAGTATTTGGATGTTTGCATCTGATTTAAGTTTTAAGATTGAATCAACTATTTGTTGAACTGTTTGTTTTGTCACAGGACGTCCACAATTATAGCAGATTGGCTTACCGATCCTGGCAAACAGTAATCTTAAGTAATCATGAATTTCTGTTACTGTACCGACAGTAGAGCGAGGGTTACGTCCGGCGGTTTTTTGTTCGATGGATATCGCTGGTGATAAGCCATCTATATAATCAACGTCTGGTTTCTCCATAAGACCGAGAAACTGCCGAGCATATGCGGATAGAGATTCAACATAACGGCGTTGACCTTCGGCGTATATTGTATCGAAAGCTAAGGAAGTTTTACCTGAACCGGAAAGTCCGGTAATTACTATAAATTTTTCTCTCGGGAGCTCCAGGTCAATGTTTTTTAAGTTGTGTTCCCGGGCACCATGGACAATCAATTTTTCGTTACGCATAAAATCCTCTATTCAAACTTTGAAGATATTTGACGAAGGCAGGGACTGGAAGCAGATTTTACATTTTCTACCACATTATTATGAGAATTACGCCAGATCATCTCCTGGATTAAATATGGACAATTTTTGCCGACGTGCGCACTTAGGTGCACCCACATATCAATCTATCCCAGTCCTGCTTAAAATTTATTGACCTGGACCCCTGCGTTATTACAGCGCTTTTTCACCAAGCATCTCGCACAATAGCGTGCTCCATTCAATCTTATCAACAACATGAATTTTTTCTGAAAGCCAAATTTATTGAGACTAAAATTTTATCCTGACCGGCTGGTCGCCATGTAACCTCTATATAAACACCAGGTATATTGCTGCATATTAATTAATCTACCCTTGCAAAACCAAAAATCATTCTATCTCAAAGTTGGGAGTTATTATGGCCTGACCGGCCAGTCACTAAAAACGATAAACAGATCGAAGCACCCGTTTTCTGCTAAAAGAAGCTGGAAACCACCAGGGGTTAACCTGAATAGCTGGTAAAGACCCTCAAATTCTCTGGTGCACCTTCTTGCTCTTCCCAAAAACACCTGGAAATATTTGAGTGTTTCTTAACTTGACAACTCAAAAAATGTGAAGGAATTAAAGCTCAATGGTCAATTTAGCCAGGATACCCAAGATCGAATTTCACCTCCACCTGGGGGGAACCATCCGGCTACCGACACTCCAGGTGCTCATCAATAAATATGATCCAGTTTTAAGTAAAACTCTCTCTCAGCAAACATTAAACTTTAAGTTTCAGTATAAAAACTTCCATTATTTTCTCGAGCTGTGGGCTCGGAAAAACACCTGTCTTCGAGAACCTGATGATTTTACTCTTATCCTGAGTGGAACTCAGCAACAAACGAGCTCACCGGCCACCAGACGAACAAAGACACCTTTTAACGAAATGTTCTCGCAATTTGAAACAATCGATTATATTGATATCACTTTTTACTGAAACTCATTAATTGAGGATACTTGCTTAATGTATACTATTAAACTTGATAACATCACTAAAAGCTTTAATGATTTTACAGCGGTAGATCAATTATCGCTCAAAGTTCCAAATGGAAGCATCTATGGGTTCATTGGTCCTAATGGTTCTGGTAAAACAACCACCATCCGTATGATCATGAATATCTTTTATCCTGACTCTGGATCAATAGAGGTCTTTGGCGAACCCCGCACTGACACCCATACCGACCGAATTGGCTACCTACCCGAAGAGCGGGGGCTTTATAAGAAGATGAAAGTTCGCGAACTGCTTAAGTTTTATAGTGAGCTAAAAACAGGTCGAGCAAAGTTAGATGAAATTGACCGCTGGCTGGAAAAGATGGATCTCAGCGATTGGGCCAATAAAAAGGTAGATACTCTTAGCAAGGGGATGAGTCAAAAAGTTCAGTTTATCGCTACTGTGGCATCTAAACCAGACCTGATCATTCTGGATGAACCTTTTAGCGGTCTTGATCCCGTGAACACTGACAACCTGTTAACCGCCATGCTTGACCTGCAAAAGCAAGGTGCTACTATCATTTTCTCAACCCACGACATGGCAACGGCTGAAAAGGTTTGCGACTATATCTTTATGATCCACAAGGGCAAAAAGGTGCTGGATGGCACTCTGGACAATATTCAAAACAAATATGGTACTGATACCTTAAAGATCCGCTGTGAGAATAAAGCGGTTGGCCTGGAATCCATTAAAAATGTTGAGCACGTCCATGATTTTGGACAAATCCAGGAACTAAGACTGACGCCCGACTCTGATCATCAAATCATTTTAAAAGAGATTATGAAATCAAATCAATTATTAAGCTTCGAAATTATGAAACCTTCACTGCACGATATTTTCGTAAGAATTGCTGGTGCTCAGGAGAATTCAAATGTATAAAGTATTTCGCCTGGCCCTAAGAGAGTATGTCGCCGCAGTCAAAACCAAAGGATTTATCATCGGCCTGGTCATGCTACCGATCTTTATGAGTGGCAGCATCATTGCCATGGCTCTGCTAAAAGACCATGTGGATACGCGTGAACGACATATTATAGTCATTGATGAAACTCATCAGCTGGGACAGGTCCTGGTTGATGCCGCAGAGCAACGCAACAGCTCAGAAATCTTTGATGCCGAGACCGGCGAGCAGAACCAACCAAAATATCTCATCGAGCTACAGGAAGCAGAACCGGATCTGATGACCCAGATGAGTCGTCTCTCTGAACGTATCAGAAATGCTGAGATTCATGCCTTTCTATTCATTGGTGAATCTGCTGTTCATCCCAGTAGCAATCCGGAAAAAGCCCAGGTCAATTATCACTCAGAAAGTGCGGCTTTGGATGATGTGCGCAGCTGGTTGCGTGATCCCATAAATAATCAGCTCAGGCGACTCCGCTTGGAGGATGCTGGTATTAATGAGTCCCAAATCCCGGATCTTTTTGCCTGGTCCTGGATTGATGCCAAAGGCCTGCTAACTGTGGATGAAGACGGAAACATCATTGATGCAGTCGCCAGTAACGAACTTCAGTCAATTGCAGTGCCCCTGATTATGGTTATGCTCATGTTCATGATGTCCATGATGGGTGCCATGCCTCAGCTAAGTGCTGTTATGGAAGAGAAGACTCAACGTATTGTGGAGGTGATCCTGGGGTCGATCACCCCCTTTCAGTTTATGCTGGGCAAAATTCTTGGTGGTCTGGCAGTCGCCTTAACCAGCACGCTGATCTATGTTGGTGGCGGTGTTTTATTTATGCAATACCGGGGCTTTGAGGCATTTATCCCTTATGATATTCTACCCTGGTTTTTTGTTAATCTGGTTATCCTGCTTTTCATGCTGGGCGCTCTTATGACCAGCCTGGGTTCTGTTGCCAATGATGCCAAAGATGCTCAATCACTCTCATTTCCAGCTATGTTTCCCATGATGATCCCCATGTTTGTCATGTTTCCGGTGCTCAAGGAGCCCCTGTCCACCTTTGCTACCTGGCTCTCACTGATTCCCCCTTTCACCCCCATGGTGATGATTCTACGACTGGCTTCTCCGGTTACCATACCGGCCTGGCAACCCTGGGCAGGCCTGGTTGGCGTAATTATTTTTACCCTTCTAGTAGTGTGGGGCGGTGCCCGGATATTCCGGGCAGCCATTCTCATGCAGGGTGTTCCCCTCAAGTTTTCCAACATCATGCGCTGGATGACCAAAGGATAATGAAAAAACCTAAAACCGAGCCACTAAGGCACCAAGACACAAACGATCACGAAACCGTTTTGTATAGATTCGTGACTTGGTGGGTTTGTGGCTATAAACAGGAATTTAATAATGACGGATAAAACAATGATCAACTGGACAAAAGACAGTTCTCCACCGCGTAGTTTTAGTTTTCAATTTAGTCCTAAACTGGCCGGCAAACTTAAACGTAAGGGACTCTGGAGTCCCGATGGTTCCGCCGAAATAGGTGCCCGTAAATTGCGTTTCAGATCAAACGGCAAAGCCAATATGCATCTGATTATTTTCGATAGTTCCTCTGAAAAAGAATTGGGACACCTGGACTTCTACTGGAAAGATTTCCAGCGTAGTAAACTGGAGCTGGCTAGTGGCAGTATCTTCCACTTCAGATCTTTTGATCTAATCCGCGGAGCCTGGAGCTGGCTTAAAGAAGATGCACCCAATGAACAGGTTATTTTTCGAACAGATAACCCTCTCCACCGATCCGGTACTATTGAGTATAATTCCAAGGATATTTCTGCAGAAGAGCGGGATATTCTGTTACTGCTGGGATTACAGTTGCAACACTACCTGAACACGTGGATGATGACCATTGTATTAATAATCATTGGTGTGATCACAGGACGGTAACGATGGTGTTTTTATCACCAGGCGAGGATTCGCTTGCCACGGCGTAGCTGAAAAGCGAAGCCGGGAATCCCCGCCTGGTAAGTGTCAATTCAATTTCGTTTTCAACTTCACGCCCCAATCAACTGCATATACCACAATCAAATTGGTTAGGACTGAAAATCCGATAAACCAGGTCCAAGCCAGGCCAATACTCTTCAAGGCAAAAACAATCAGCATGGAAGCCACCAGACCAGCAATAAGACTGATCTGGGAAAAATCCCGGTCTATTTTCGTTAACAGGAACAACCCCAATAATCCACCATAAGTAAACGAAGCAATCTGCAACCCCATAACCACAATAGATTTATCTGATTCATCAAAGACCAGGGCGATTCCAATTAAGACCACGGCCCAGCCCAGGCTGATCAAGCGGGATGTTTTGATGCTGACAGTTTTTCCAATCCAATCTGTGGCTGTTGAAGAAGCCAGTGAGTTAATGGACGAGCTCAGGGTAGACATGGCCGCTGATAACACACCAGCCAACAACAACCCTTTCAGTCCAACAGGTAGTTCATTTACAATAAAAGTAGAAAACTCACGATCTTTCTCCAGATCAATGCCACCGAGGTAGATATAGATCAAGGAACCAGCCAGCAGAAAAACGGCAAACTGCAAAAAGACAAAGAAACCGCTCCCGATCATAGCTTTTCTGGCGCCAGATAGATCCCGGACAGATAAAACCCGCTGAACCATCATGTAGTCAGCACCATGGGAAGCAAAGGAGAGCAACATCCCGCCAAAGACAGCCGAAAATAAAAGCCAGGGGTCTGAAAAGAAATTCCAACCCCAACGCACTACATCAAGTTTACCCTCAGTATTCAACTGGGAAAGCATGCTGCCCAGGCTGGCATCACTGTGAGCCAGGATGTAAAACACGGCAACCAAACCACCACCCAGATAAAGCACAAACTGAAAACTGTCGACCCACACCACTGTCCGAATTCCGCCCATAAGCGTGTAAATTACGGTCACGATTCCAATGATCAAAACCGCTACAGGTAGTGACCAACCCGTAACCACCTGCACGATAACAGCCGTTGCCAGAAAGCGAATTCCATCAGCCAAAATGCGAGTCACCAAAAAGACTCCCGAAGCCGTTTTCTGGATCCGCGCTCCAAAGCGTGCTCCCAGAACTTCATAGATAGAGGATATGCCACCCTTGAAGTAAGCGGGAAGCAGAAAAATACTTACTAAAATTCGTCCCAGGATGTAACCCAGGGCCAACTGCAGGAAAAACCAGTCATCCCGATAGGCCAGACCGGGAATACTGATAAAGGTCAGAACCGAAGTTTCTGTAGCTACAATAGACAACATGGCCGCCCACCAGGGCATATCCCGACCGGCTAAAAAATAGTCCTCAGAAGTTTTATTAAAGCGACTGTTATAGAGGCCATAGGCAGAAATTCCCACCAGGAAAATGATGATAATACTAAAGTCCAGGGTTGATAGCATGGTTATCCTTTTTAAAAAATTAGAAACTCATTTCGTCATCTCTAGCGGAGTCGAGAGATAAAGATCAATACACAATAAAAGAATTCTAGGATTTAGTCTCACGAGACAGGTCTTACCCAGAGTTTATATCCTTCGACTCCGCTCAGGATGACGGTCCAAGGATATCCGCGTAAATCCGCGGCAAAAACAGTCTTTTACTGTTGCACCAATCCAAAATATTCCAGTGCTTCCAGGTATGAGTCCACTCTTTTTCCGTAGAACTGGGCCACACAGACCTCTTTGGTAACTGAAATTTTGCGGAAATCCTCACGCTCATAAATATTGGATAGGTGAACTTCCACAACCGGAGTCTGGATGGCTTCTATGGCATCGCGAATTGCATAGGAATAATGGGTAAACGCTGCAGGGTTAATGATAAAGCCATCAGCCCATTTCCGGCGGCGCTGTAATAGGTCAATGATACGGCCTTCATGGTTGGTCTGAATAATCCGGGTTTCCAGATTCAGTTCTCGCGCTTTTTTACGAATGGCTCTATTTACCTTGTCCAGGGTTAGCGTTCCATAGTGTTGTGAATCACGAGAACCCAGGAGATTCAGGTTGGGACCATGAATAATGAATATCTTTTTCTTAGCACTGCGTTTTAATTCTGGCTGTTTCGACATGGTTCAATCTAAGCGGTGAGACCGAGTCCTGCAATCAGATGTAACTGTTCACCTTTTACATTTTCTTGGCCTCCCAACTCCACGTATGGCTACGTCGCGGCAGGCTAGATTATTAAACTGGCAAAAGATAGCCGTATGAACCCATGTTCGTCATCCTGAGGGGCTTGTGGGGGCGTAGCCGATAGACGTAGGTCGAGAGATATATAGCTAGATATCAAAGTATCAGAAGATGGAACATACGAATAATGTAGGCCGGTTTAATAACACGGCTAAATGATGAAAGTGGCGAACATTAATGCTAGACTGTGCTCGTCGGAAGCCCCGCGGGTACTCCCTTCATTAGACAACACCTAATTTCAAAAAAAGCCCGGATTCAAGTCGTCACTCTTTAAAAACAATCCGCCGCCCAGCCCAGATCGGCAGACATCAGAGAGTAAACACTTGATAACACTTGCGTTTATGTATATATTGTTGTTTCTAACAAACAAAAAGATCGGGGGTTTTCATGAAAACACTAATCTCGCGTTTCATTAATGGTGGAAGTCTTAACATTTTGAGCATTCTTTTTATGCTCATAACGGTTCAAGTCGCTTTTGCAGCTGAGGGTCGCTGGATCATGGTCGGCAATCTCCACAATTTCTACCAGGCTCACGGTAGTGAACCAGAGGAAGATTTTGGCGACGAACAACAGTTTGGGTTACGCTGGAATGCCCTCTATAACCACCAGGATATCCAGGCCGCCAAAGGCTTCTGGATCGGTGTTAAAGATTTTCAGGATCCTGTAGTAAATCAATTCTTTCCCTACAAAGTGGCTCACGTCGGTCCGCGTCCCAGACCATCGATTGAGATTGATGAGTTCATGCCCGTTAATTTCGGCATGCAGGGTCGTTTCCCGGCTACTGATGTATATGTAAACGGGATGAATGCCTCCGCATTGAATCAGAATGAATTTGTTGATCTTGGTTATGATTCTAACCTCCCAGCAGATCGTGTCATTTATAACCGGGTTAACTCCTCGACCGGCATAACCATGGATCGACGGATCTATGGATTAAGCCAGCAAAACTATAACGATTTTATCATTACTGAATACGTTTTCACCAATACTGGTATTTGTAATTCTGACGGCAGTATTGTCCACTCCCAAACCCTGGAAGACACCTATTTCCATTGGCAGTACCGCAATTCCATCGCTGGAGAAGGGACTGTTGAGGGCAATGGTTTCGACTGGAATGGTAGACGTGGCTGGGGCACCCCCCAGAACTGTCGCTGGGGAAAAAACACCATGAACGATGTAATCGGTGAAGATCCCGATAATCCTGTTACCGAATCAACCTACGCTGAAATGGGAGAGATGAGTATTGATGAGTTCGACGACAACGGCAATATCATGCGGGCTTATTACTCCTGGCATGGTCGTCACTCAACGCTTAGCTATGACAATCTTGGATCCCCTAACTACCAGGGACTTTGGCCCGATGGTCTGCTGGGAGCTTCTCAATTTGCCGGTTCGGTAGTGCTACATGTAGATACTTCGCCAACAAATTCTGCTGATGATATCTACCAGCCCACCACGTCCCAGATGATCGAATCCAATGATCAGGCGACTGTAAACAATGATCAATATAGCAGCGTTCGCATGGAAGCTGAATATCTCAACTTTCTGTCAGCGGGACATTCTGAATTAAGTCATGCTGAGGCAGTCAGGGCCGCTAACACCTTCCCCGATCTATTTGCTGAGGCCGGCGGCTATAGTCAATCCTGGGCTTTTGGACCTTATACATTAGCTCCAGGCGACAGCATTCGAATCGTCATTGCTGAAGCTGTTGGTGGTTTGGACCGCACCATGAATTATGAAATCGGCAATAATTGGTTTCGGACAATGATGGGCGAAACACCCGAACTGGTTATGCCTGATGGCAGCATTACTACAGATCCCAATGATTACAAGAATGCCTGGGTTTATAGTGGTCGGGACTCCCTGATGCAAACTTTCCGGCGGGCTATTCAAGCCTGGGATATGGGTCTGGCTAATGTTCCTGCGCCTCCTCCTCCACCAACTGCATTCAGTGCTATTTCGGCTATGGATTATATCACACTCAGCTGGGACAATAGCGCTGAGGCCTATACCCATTTCGCTGGCTATCGACTGTATCGGGCTCCTAATGATTTCAACCAAATCTATGAAAAGATCTTTGAATGTGGTCCCGGAACAGATCATCTGGAAATTGTGAACACCTGGGATGATGTTTCCGCTAATCCGGTAATGGAATATTTCTACTATCTGGTCTCCATAGATGATGGATCACAAAATATTATCCACTCTGGAATTCCACTGGAGAGCAGCAAATTTATGACGCTTACAGCTGTACCTATTATGCGTCTTGATCACCCCGTGATAAACGCCGACGTCTATGTCAACCCAAGCGGCAGCGACGACAATAGCGGCCTAAGAGCGGATGATCCCTTTAAAACAATAACCTGGGCGAGTGAGATGATGATTTCTTCTCCGCTGCAGCTCAATACAATTCACCTGGCTCCGGGCACCTACAGTCCGAGTTCCACTGGTGAAATATTTCCCCTGGTACTTAAAAACTTCTTCATTGTTAGGGGGGATTCACTTGATCGAGCTATTCTGGATGCAGAAGGTTCTGCTGGTGTTTTGTTTTTGGACAACCTGGTTGATGTTAAGCTTCAAAATCTGGTGATAACAAATGGAATATCAGTTCAGGGTGGTGGGATAGAATGTCTCTCCAGTTCTGCTCAATTTTCCAATTTATTAATTGAGTCCAACTCCGGATCTATGGGAGGCGGTCTCTTTTGTGGAATAGGCTCTGTTCTTGACCTTAATCATGTGACTCTTAGAGATAATTTTGCAACTATTGGTGGTGGATATTGCAAGCTTTCAGGTGCACAGATTTTACTCTCAGAAACCCAACGCTGTAATATCTACCAGAATGTTGCAAATTATATTGGCTATGATATCTATGAATTTGGTCAGGATAATACCTTTCTGACGGTGGACACTTTTAGTGTGATGACGCCCAGTGATTACCATGCCTATGGTTTTCAATTTGAGACAGATATTCTTAATGCAAAAACCACTCAGATTCGTGCTGATCTCTATGTGAGCCCTTCTGGGAATAATACAAATACGGGATTGTCCCCAGATCAGGCTTTTAAAACTATCGAGATGGCCATTGCATCTGTTTATGCAGATGATTCGAATCATCAAACCATTTATCTTGGAGCCGGGACTTACAGTTATGCCGAAACCCTTGAGAAATTCCCCATCCAGACTCGTAGTTTTGTCTCCATTGTCGGTGATAGTCCCCAAACCACCATCCTGGATGCCGACTCATTAGACAGGGTTGTTAATATTAACGGAGATTCTCAACTCACCCTGGAAAACATGAAGTTGATTAATGGGATGGCGCTGGGATACACTGGTGGAGGCGGTCTTTCCTGTAATGGTTCAACCGATTTATCTCTTAGTAATCTCAACATTGCTCGCAATCAGGGCTCGCGCGGTGGCGGAATTTCCTTTCGTTCAAATACGGGTTTAACCTTGGCTGGTGTTACTGTTCACCATAATCAGGCTGAAACCGGGGGTGGAGGACTGTACATCTTTGAATCCGACCTCACGTTTAGTCCAACGAACCGTTGTAATATTTATTTGAACGAGAGTGCTGAGGGGGGCAGCGATCTGCACTCCATGAACTTGTTTGAATATTTCGATCACACCATTGTTGTTGATACCTTCACCGTCCTTTTCCCCATTGAGGAATATGCATCCCCTTTGAATGATTTCACTTTTGATATTCTGAATAGTATCATTCTTCAGGCTGAGGCAGACCTATATGTATCACCAACCGGCAATAACAGCAACACGGGCTTAACTGTGGAAGATCCGTTAAAAACGTTAACCTACGCACTTGAATTGGTCTTTGCTGATGAAACCCGACCACACACTATCAACCTGCTTGAAGGCGTCCTCAGTGCTACTTCTAATGGTGAAGTTTTTCCGGTTCAGATGCGTAGTTATGTTTCCATAGCAGGTCATCCCGATGGCGGGTCTGTTCTGGACGCGGAACATCTCGGTCAAGGTCTTATCTGTGATAATGTTACGGACCTTACCATCTCTAACCTTACGGTCCGGGGCGGTTCAGCAGACAATGGCGCTGGTATTTATTGTAACGAAAGTATCGATATAACTCTGGTTGACCTCATTTTGCATGATAATCGAGTTAGCAGCAAAGGAGGTGGTGTTTACGCGGAAAACTCAAATCTTCAAATCGAAAATTCAGTTTTTAACCATAATAGAGCAAAATATGGAGCTGGTATTGCCACATTAAACTCCTACTTGAATGTGACTGGCAGCATATTCTATGATGACTCCTCCAAATACGGGGCTGCATTATATTTGAAAGAGTCAAACTCCCAGTTAGATCGATTAACAATTGCCAATAATGAAGTTTCCTCGAGAGGTGCGGCAATCACACTCTGGGGATCCGGGGCCAGCACTCTCAGTAACAGTATTGGGTGGAACAATGAAGAGCTGAGTCTATACCTTAGGAGTGGGACAAGTCTATCCGTGGAATATTCTGACATCCAGGATGGCCTGGAAACTGTCAGTGGAGATAGCATTTACTGGTTGGATGGAAATATCGATCTGGATCCTCTCTTCTGTCATCCCGTTGGTGCTAACTATCATCTAGCTGAGAATTCACCTTGTGTGGCTGCCGGTGAGAATGGTGAAAACATGGGTGCTCTGGAAGTGGGCTGTACGGTAGCCGTAGATGATTATGCCCTGCTACCTACGGAGCATACTCTGTATCAGAATTTTCCCAATCCCTTTAATCCAATTACGACCATACGCTATGGTCTTATGGAAAACGCCAGGGTTAATCTGGTAATCTATGATATCACCGGTCGGACTGTGGTTAGCCTGGAAGACCGGGAACAAGTGGCTGGATGGTATGACCTGACCTGGAATGGGATCGATCAAGTGGGACATCCCATGAGTACCGGTGTGTATTTTTGCCGACTCCAGGTCAAAGATCTCGCCCGGGGCGGAACTGGAGATTACAGCAAAACGATTAAGATGATTTTTCTCAAATAGTACTGATGTCACCCGGGGCAGCACGCTTCTGTTGCCCCGGGTAACAAAAACAGTACAAGCTTAAACTGTTACCAAATGGGCATTATTGTTTTTCTATTTCTCAATATTCCAACCACTTGTATCAAAAAACGGTTACATTAGTTAAACTCATGCAAAACACTCAATTGTTTTAGGGGACATTATGCGAAGAACAATTATGCTAATTCTGGGGGTTTTAACTCTTCTTTTCTCGATTCTTGAAGCACAAATATCTGAAGCTGAAAAACGCACCATCAGCATCGGTTCTTTGCAGAGCCATTTCACAGCCTGGGGCTCTGAACGTGCTTGGAATGGTAGCTACTACGAAGGTTTACGCTGGCCAGCTGACTATCCAGAACAGGATAATTCAGTGATCAAACGTGCCTGGTTGGCAACCCAAGATTTTACTGATGAAGCTGGAATGTATCATGATAATTTCAGTATCTATTTTAATCTCAGTCGTGTTGCTATTGATCAATTTCCAATTGAACTCACTCAAACCGCAAAATATCCAGAGCCAACCATCTATGTAAATGGAATAACCGGCTCTTATCTAGATCATGACTACATTGATGCCTACGATCCAAATCAAATTCCCGACAGGATTATAACCAATGTTGTGAATACTTCATTGGGGCTTACCCAAACTCGGGAAATACTTGCCTTCAGTCAGCAGAATCATGATAACTACTTTATCAAAATCTTCACCTTTACTAACACCGGAAATACGGACTATGACGCCGATATCGAGTTGACTGATTCTTTGCATGGGGTACGCATTGGCTGGGGAACCCGATATTCCTGTGGTCGATCAGGTGCCTGGGACACAGGAAATATGTGGGGAGCCCACAATTGGGTCACCCGGCGGGGTGAGGACTACCCACAACATTACCTCGATCCTATCACTCCTGAAAACCCAATTGCAGAATGGCTGCGTTGTGGCTTTTCGTGGATGGGGCAAGCATCACAACTTGTATATGATAATGTTGGGGCCCCAAACTTACTTGGCGATGGAGGCTTATTATCACCCAAATTTGTGGGTTCAGTAGTCTTGCATGTTGATGTTGGTGCAAATGATCCTACGGATAATATTTTCCAGCCTACATTTCTTGGGTGGCAAGCCGGTGACCTGTATCCAAATCCAGACGATCATGCGGCAACCTATTATTTTCTGGCGGGTAATCCGTATCCGGATGCAAGTGCTGGAGGCTCGGATCGCATGGATGATCGACTGGAGTCAATCACACACCGCCTGGATCCCTATACCATCCATGGCGATGCCGGGGGGACCAATATTATGATAAGCTATGGTCCCTTTGACCTGGCTCATGGTGAAAGTATCACTATTGTCGAAGCAGAGGGTGTCAACGGAATTAATCAAGAAATGTGTCAGCAGGTTGGTAACCGCTGGAAGTCTGCCTATCTGAATCCTGGTGATACCGGTCCTTTTCCATTACCGGACAATAGTGAGACCAACGACGAAGATATTTACAAAAACTCCTGGGTGTATACTGGTATGGATTCCATCATGCTTACCTTCACCCGGGCCAAACAAAACTTTGATTCAAATTTCCAGATTCCTCAACCACCACCACCGCCAATGTTGTTCGATTTATATGCAGCAGGTGGGCAGGTAAATTTGATCTGGGATAATACTGCAGAGTCATTCCCGGGATTTGGCGGATACAGGGTGTACCGAAACCATGATTCTTATTATGGAACTTTCCAGGAAATTTTCGCCTGTGGTACCGGTACGGCTCACCCAGAGATTGAGCATGGTTATGTGGATATGAATGTGCAGGATTCCATCGACTATTATTATTATCTGGTAAGTTTCAGTGAGGATAACTTTCTGGAGAGTGGAAAATTTTACACTCTGACCACTCTACCTGTCAATCTGTCGGAAGTACCGCTTGTAGATGCTGATCTGTTTGTCAATCCAAATGGCAATGATGAAAATAGCGGACTTAGCGCCGATGATCCTTTGAAAACAATTTCACGGGCCCTGCAGAGGATACTTCATAGTGAACTCCATCCCAACACAATCCATCTTGCCCAGGGTATCTATAGCTCCAGTAGCAATGGGGAGATCTTCCCGCTGCATATCGATAACTACCTGGAGGTGTCTGGTGAAGTCGGAACTATCCTGGATGCCGAGAACTCCAGCAGAATACTAACCATTGCCGGAGAGAATATAACTCTCAATAATCTCCAACTGGTAAACGGTTTAGCTAACAGCGAGCTCGCCAGAGGTGGCGGTATTTTGGCTCAAAATACAAGCTTGGTTCTAAACAATATTAGCATTTCCCACTGCTCTGCTAATAACGGTGGTGGAATGTGGGCCTTCGGTAGCAATTTATATTTTTCCGGAGTGACGATAAGTGCTAATCATGCTGAATTCCATGGCGGGGGTCTCCACCTGGGGTTAATTGGGTCTCTTGGCTTTAATGAGCTAAATCCCACCAGCATTTACCACAATACTGCCGGTGAGGTTGGCTTTGATCTCTATGATTTTTTATGGTCCGACTCTGTGCGTTATCAAATGTCGTTGGACACTTTTACGGTAAGCTCTCCTTCAGATTATCATGTTTTCCCAACTGCGGCTTTCAATCTGGATATCAACACCGGTCTGGAAACCCAATATGCGGCTGACCTGTATGTTTCCCCCGTTGGCGATGACAGCAACACCGGTCTCGTTAGTACTGAGCCGCTCCAAACTATATCAAAAGCCATTCAGACTATTATTACCGATTCTATGCAAACATATGCCATCCACCTGGAGGAAGGACTCTACTCTCTTGGTAACTCTGGAGAACACTTGCCCCTTTACCTCCGGGATTATTTAACAATAAGTGGTACTTCACCTGCTACAACCGTATTAGATGGTGAATATAACTCAGCTTTAATCACAGCTCATGCCCATGCAGGAGTAACTATCAAAAATTTAGGGTTAAAACATGGACTGCGTGCAACCCCGGGAACTGCTATTCTGGTTTCTCACTCTAACCTTGATTTGACAAACCTGGTTATCGAAAACAATAATGGACCAGGCAGAAGTGCGGCGCTAGGGTTATCAAATGAATCCTTCTGTAACCTGGCAGCTGTCAC
>JAOZSM010000221.1 GCA_029939675.1 Fidelibacterota bacterium | reverse complement strand
TATCAATACTCAGAACCAGTTTAGTCTCGAAAATCTCACCTGGTTTTAGATCCAGAGACCAATGCGGCAAGAGAGATGAAGCTTGATATACCCGTTCAAAGCCGGCTTCGGACATGGAAACGGTTTCTATAGGAGCCCGCCATAGTTGACAGGCCAGTGAAAAGTTTAGATCTATTTTAAAATTGTCCCACTCATTGACTAGAGCCAGAGATGTTATGGCAGCAGCATCACCATGTGTATTAAGATGTCCTGAGTGGTTACCGTTCAATAAAAAATAACGGTCGGGGCTGTCCCCGCCTAAAAGTCCAAAATTGAATTCTAAACCATATTTGTATTGAAGTACCCGATCACTCAGGTTGGTGATCTTGACTTTTACAGAAAGTTTATTATGATGTAGCTCCAGCTGCTTTTCTATGGTTATTGGTGCATTATTCAAAGTTGCTTCTACCTTGATCTGAACTCCGGCTTCAGCCTGTTCTACTGCACTTGATCGAACATCATATTCGTTGCGAAGTGCGCCGCGGTAGTAGCCATCCTGATTCTGTTCAGCATTAAAGATATGATCGGTCAGGCTGCGGCGTGCGGTACTATCGACAAATAGTTTATCCTGAAGCCCCTCTTCTTTGGTTAAAACCAGATCGTGGATGGACCCACCATTAGTGTGTTCATTGTTGGCCTGAGCCAATTTGTCGTGGTAACTCTCAGAATAGCGTTGCAGGTAATTGGTGACATTAAAGTGACCTGGCAACCAGTCGATCTCGCGAATCTGTCCAAGATCACCAGAAAGAAATATTTGAATCATATCTGATCGAAGGCGATATTCAGGGACACCATCACCATCCAGGTCAACCAGCCCTGGCAGGGTACCACCAGAACTTATAAAAGCTGTTTCTGCTTTAAGTAAATGCTCATAAATAGCGTGTCTCAAATGGGGTAGATAAAGACCTCCAAAAACGCCATGCCAATAGGCACAATTACACTGGGATCGGTAAAGATCATCCTGAAGTGAATCCGGTATACCGCCCTTATCAGCTAATTGCTTTAAGTTTAATGAAAGAAACTGGACCCGTTTCTGCATCCAGTTGGATTCAGGATATTTGGTGAAAAAATTACGCCACATGCCTCCTTTTACAAAAGGTCGGCTCGCTTCCCCTCTGCCCTGATGCTCCAGATCATGGACCAGTGCATCCATTTCTTTTCCCAGTCTGGTTGGAAGGGTCCACTGAGACATCTCGAAATAGGATGATGTAGGCAGATACACCAAACCTCGGGGGGAGTGCTTGGCATGGTATTGCTTAAAAGTTGTTGTCTGGAGCCAGTCGGAGTTCTCCTCCAGCAGGGTAAAAAATCTTTCCAGCCATTTTTGGGTATAAACCGTATCGTAGGTTCCTGGCCAAACACCAAATTTTTCACCATCATCAGCCATGACCACTACATTATCACCAGCTTCAGTAACCTGAGTTTTCAATAGATCAATAGTCACTTGTGGATCGTCAAAAGGCATGGCATAGCGCAATTTTTGACTGATGGGAAAGACGCTGAGCAATTGACCCTCCTGCTCAGTATAGTAATAGCCATTAAGCTGGTTTGGATCAATACCGGAGGTGAGAAAATGATAATCATCCACCACCATATAATCAACACCGGCTTTTTTGAGACTGAGGGTAAGGTGTGGTTCCCAAACCCGCTCGGTGAGCCAATTGCCCTTGACTTCGTAGTCGAGGTTTTCCAAAACCCACTGATTCATTTTGGTGATTTGGCCGATTTGATCCTGCTCTGGGATCATGGCCAGGATTGGCTCATAAAACCCTGAGCCTAAAATTTCAATATTACCTCTTTTAACCAGTTTTTTTAACAGGGTTAGGACCTCTGGACGGTGGATCTCCAACCACTCGATGAGTGATCCACTAAAATGGAAGGCCATGTGGATCTTGGGAAATTGCTCCAGGACCTGTAGAAAGGGCAGATAGGATTGGTCACAAGCCTGATGAAATACATGATCAAAATTGCCCACTGGTTGGTGGTTATGAATACCAAAAATAAATTGAACTTTTTTCATCAAAAACAGCTTCCCATCAACACCAGGTCAATCACAATAAATGCAACCGAGATTAAACACAGGAGCCGGCCGAAAAATTCAGCCGGCTCCCCAACACTTTCAGAAGGTGAAAGTTATTTCATATCCTTGAAGAGATTGATTAGATCAACAACGCGGTTAGAATAACCCCATTCGTTATCATACCAGTTCAAGGTTTTTACGATGCGATTTCCCACAACGCGGGTATACGAAGCATCGTAGATCGAAGAATACGGATTTCCAATAATATCAGAGGAAACCAGATGATCTTCACTGTAGTGAAGGACGTGATTAAGACGATCTGTAGCAGCAGCTTCACGAACAGCGGCATTAATATCCTCAACTGTAACATTGCGGGCAACCTCAACAATGAGGTCAACTACAGAGCCGTCGGCTACCGGAACGCGTGCTGCGATTCCATCTAATTTCCCCATTAGCTCAGGAAGCACTTTTCCTACGGCACGAGCTGCACCAGTGGTGGTGGGAATGATATTCTCCGCAGCAGCGCGGCTTCGACGCCAGTCTGAGTGAGGTACATCTGCCAAACGTTGATCATTTGTATAGGCGTGGGTGGTGGTCATAACTCCTTCTACGATACCAAAAGCATCGTTAAGAACCTTGGCCATAGGTGCCAGACAATTGGTTGTACAACTGGCATTCGAAATGATCTTATGCTCAGGCTTCAAGCCATCTTCATTGACACCCAAAACAACGGTGTAATCAATTTCATCTTTGGCAGGAACGGTCAGGATAACCCGTTGGGCGCCTGCATCAAGATGCTGGGTCAAAGATTCCTGGGTTCTAAACACACCGGTAGCTTCGATTACAACATCAATCTCAAGCTCTTTCCAGGGTAGATTAGCAGGATTACGCTCTGTGAGCATTTTTACAGTATCATTGGCTGTAAAAAGCACATCGCCTTCTAAACGAACAGTGCTATCACCAAAACCACCCATGACTGTATCATATTTCAGCAGGTAGGCCAGGGCTTCATGGTCGAAAAGATCATTGATGGCAACTACATTAATATCGTCACGTTTATCTAAAATACGGAAAACTGAACGTCCAATTCGTCCGAATCCATTAATTGCTACCCTCATGCAGCACCTCCTTCAACACCAAGCTTGCCATAGGCTAAAGCCAGATCAATCAAACGGCCTGCTTGACCAAGACTGTTATCATACCAGGTCAAGGTCTTGACCATCCGCTTGCTTGCTTTCATTGTTCCTTTTGTATCAAACAAAACACTATGGGCATTTCCAATCACATCACTTGATACGATAGGATCTTCAGTAACTTCGATGTAGTCAGGAAGTTTTTTGGCAGCTGCGTGCATAGCTTCATTGACTTCTTCGACAGTCGTATCACCTTTTGTAAGGACACAGGTCAAATCTAATAACGATCCCATTGGCACAGGAACGTTCAAGGCAGAACCTTCGATCTTTCCTTTAAACCGTGGTAAAATATGCTCCATCCAATAAGGACTGATATTCACATTGGGAATGATATTTTCTGCAGCAGAACGGCTCCGGCGAAAATCTGAAGCAGCGGTGTCACGAAGCGGTTGATCACTGGTATAAGCATGGATCGTGGTCATCATGGCTGATTCAACACCAAAAGCCTTATCAATATTATCCAACATCAAAGCCAAGGCATTGGTTGTTGCTGATGCAGCTGAGACCAGTTTGTCACTGGCTTTTATAGTATCATCATTAACACCCATAACAACCACACGATCAATATCATCATGAGGTAAGGCACCCAGGATGACTCGTTTCGCACCGGAATCCAGGTGAGCCTGCATGGCTTCACGAGTACGATACTTGTGGGTGGAATCAATAACGACATCAACGTCAAAGGCGTCCCAGGGAACGTCCTTCGGTGCAATCCCGTGAACCAGACGAGCACGATGTCCGTCTTTTACCAGAAAATTTCCCTCTAGTTCAGCATCCACTGGGTTTCTACCATCTGTTTTCATCAGATAGTGCAAAATATCTGTGCGACCAATATCACTGATCGCTACAACTTCCATTTCAGGCTGGTTTAGGCTTAATCGATAGATATCTCTACCAATCTCACCAAATCCCATCAGCCCGACTCTAATCTTACTCATAGAACGTGCCTCCATTTCAATCCCTTCTTAATAAGGGGTTGATCATTAATTGTTAGATTATTATTCATTTGATTATTTCTTCAGGGTCTGGATAACCGGTTTATGATCTTCACTGAGCAAATCATCCAGGTTTTGAATTTCTCCGTGCAGCATGTCTGAGATCACAGTGTTCATCTCAATTTTGTAGCGTTGACCAAACAGGGTCAAGTCAAGAATAATGTAATTCAACGCAATCGCTACGATGGCAGAATTGCGGGTCCAGGCGACCTTGTTGGTAGGCAGCATTTCGACCCCCCCCAGCAGGGCTGAGTCCCAATCTGCCACTAACAGTATCTTACTGCTCCAGACATCTTGAAGTCGATGACTATCCAGGTTGTATGAAAAGACCGTTCCAACGTCGATGGGTATCTCACAGAAGGAGAAAATAACGATATCTACTCCACGTTTTTCCGCATCTTTGAGGTCAGCGTGCAATTTCTCAAATTCATTACGCCAGATCGAAAGGTAAACAGATTGCTGGGCATTCCTGACCATATTCCTGGCCCGATCTATCATACTATCGTAGCCGCGAATATTCCATAGATCACCAATTTCCAGATCTGTGTTCACATTACGGAGAGAATCTTTCAACGTATCCAGGTTGGCTGTAAATTTATTTTCCAGGACCTCAAAAAGATGATCAGGAGGCAGGGGGATATACCGGGTAGGATTGGTATCCACACAACTTACCATCCCGGTACTCTCCAGGCGTTTCAGGATTTCATAAATGGCAGATCGGGGAATGCCGGATTTGCCACTAACTTCATAACCGGTAGCTGGGTTATTTTGCAATAAACTCAGGTACGTTTTAGCCTCGTTGGATGTGAATCCGAATGATTTGAGTGCGGGAAGTAGCTTTTCATTCATAGCGTGTCTCAGTTCTTAGTTACGCTT
>JAOZSM010000220.1:1201-5130 GCA_029939675.1 Fidelibacterota bacterium | reverse complement strand
ATGATCCGGAATGCCGTGGATCATGGTATCGAAAATAGTGCCGATGATCGCGAAAAAGCCGGCAAACCCAGGGAGGGGCAAATTGAACTACGAGCCTTCCATAAAGGCGGCAATATATATATTGAAGTTGAAGATGATGGCGGAGGTCTCAACCGTGAAGCAATCCTCAGTAAAGCAGTGGAACGCGGATTGGTGAAGCCAGATCAGAAACTCAGCGATAGCGAGGTCTGGGCTCTGGTTTTAGAGCCAGGATTTTCCACCGCAAAAAAAGTAACGGCAATTTCGGGTCGCGGCGTGGGCATGGATGTCGTCAAGCGCAACATCGAGTCTCTGCGGGGGTTGATTGATATTCAATCAGCAACGGGGAAAGGCAGTGTATTCTCCATACGTTTACCCCTGACACTGGCTATCATTGATGGGATGATTGTCCAGGCTGGCGATAATCGCTACATCCTGCCGACCTTATCAGTAAAAGAATCCTTACAACCTGATAAGAAGGTTTTGTCAAGTGTTTTGAATCAAGGAGAAATGCTGGACTTTCATGACAAGTTGATACCCATCATCCGTTTGGATCAACTCTTCAATATCAGTGGAGCCAAACAAGACCCTACCGAATCCATCATTGTCGTTATTGAGGCTGATGGCAAGGAAGCTGGTCTTATGGTTGATGAATTACTGGGTCAACAGCAGGTCGTTATCAAGTCGTTGGGTGAGACCATGCGTGATATTAAGGGTTTATCCGGGTGCACCATTATGCCGGATGGTCGTGTTGGTTTAATCCTCGATACGAGTGGCTTAATAAAGCGCTCATAGTTTAAAGACAATATTGAAAAAAAATAACCAGGAGTAATTATGTCAGAACAAGTCAATATCGCTAGCACTTCAGATAGCATTCAAGACGGTGCTTTAGCTTCGATGGGGAAAGAGGGTAAATATTTGACCTTCTACGTGGCCGATGAAGAATATGGTCTGGAAATTCTCAAGGTTCGCGAGATTATCGGGCTCATGGATATCACCGCAGTACCTAAAACACCTGATTTTGTCCGAGGAGTGATCAATCTGCGGGGCAAAGTAATTCCTGTGGTTGAGTTGCGCTCGAAATTCAATATAGAATCGACAGCGGATACGGAACATACCTGCATAATTGTCGTAGATGTTGCTTTTGAAAATTCCACTATCCAGATCGGCGTGCTTGTTGATAGCGTCTCTGAAGTTTTGGATATTTCCGCTGAAAATATTGAGGATACGCCATCTTTTGGAACCGCTCTTAAGACTGATTTCATCAGGGGTATGGCCAAGGCGAAAGGATCGGTCAAGATATTGTTGAATATTGAAAGTGTTTTGACTGCCGAAGAACTGACCCAGCTTTCAGAAAATCAAGGCCAGGCCTGATACCTTAATAAAAATTATTAATGAATAAAATAGTCATGAAAGGACCCTTAAAATGCGTCGACTAAAAAATGCACTGGCAGCTTGCCAGAAGGAAAAAGAGGATCTACAACAGCAAATATCAGCTGTGGTGGCAGAAGTCACTCAATTGGTAGGTGCTATCAAGCAAGGAAAAATTGATGTGCGTTGCGAAGTAGATAACTATACTGGAGATTTGGCAAAATTGATGTCTGGTATCGATAGTATCATGGATGCCTTTGTAGCACCGATCAACCTAACAGTGGAATTTGTTGGTCGGATCAGTAAGGGTGATATCCCTGAACCGATCACGGATGAGTATCATGGTGATTTTAACAAGATCAAGAATAATATCAACGCTCAGATTGATATATTGAATGGCCTCATTGAAGGATCAAAGACGATGGCGGATGCTGCCGCGGTCGGCGAATTCGATACTCGGGTAGATGCCACGAATTTCCAAGGCGCCTGGGGCACAATCATCCAAGGCATAAACACAACTGCCGAAGGTGTAGCGGTTCCATTGAAGGATATCGGGGATGTCTTGGATAAGATATCCGCAGGTGATACATCCGTTCGTGTGGAAGCCGACTATCAAGGGGTTTACAATGTACTGAAAGTCGCATCCAATGAATTGGCAGGCCAATTAAGTGATGTGGTCAAACAAATGGGTGACCTTGCTGAAGCAGCCTCTGTCGGAAATATGGATTTCCGTGGCGATCCATCGGGAATGAAAGGTGACATAGCCGAAATCATTAACGGTGGTAACCGAACGATGGAAGGTGTAGCGGTTCCGCTTACTGATATTGGTAACAAGCTTGCTGACCTTGCGGATCAAAATATGACCGTGCGCGTGACCAATGAGTATAAAGGGCTTTATAATCAGTTAAAAGATGATGTAAACGATGTTGCTCAGAAATTGGAAGAGGCTTTATCACAAGTATCGTCTGCGGTAGATCAGATCAGCTCGGCGTCGAGTCAGATTGCTTCCGGAAGCCAGTCTCTGGCAGAAGGTACTAATGAGCAGTCCAGTACGCTGGAGGAGGTCTCCAGTAGTCTGGAAGAAATGGCTTCCATGACCCAGCAGAATGCCCAAAACGCAGCTCAAGCAACGACACTATCCAATGATGCACGTAATGCAGCCAAGAGCGGTGATGATTCCATGAAGACCATGGTCTCAGCGATTGATAAAATCAAAGTCTCATCTGATGAAACGGCAAAAATTGTCAAGACTATTGATGAGATAGCATTCCAGACAAATCTACTGGCTTTGAATGCAGCAGTCGAAGCAGCTCGAGCGGGAGATGCAGGTAAAGGATTTGCCGTGGTTGCGGAAGAAGTCAGAAATCTGGCTCAACGTTCCGCCGAAGCAGCGAAGAATACTGCAGAGATGATCAATGAATCGGTTGAGAATGCCAACGGTGGTGTTAAAATCAGCAAGGAAGTCGGCGATCAACTGATTACAATTGTTGAAAGTATCGGCAAAGCCACTGATCTTGTTTCTGAGATTGATGCGGCGTCCAAAGAACAGGCTCAGGGAATTGACCAAGTGAATATCGCAGTGGCGGAATTAAATAAGGTCACTCAGCAAAACGCTGCAAATTCTGAGGAATCTGCCAGTGCTTCTGAAGAGTTGAATAGTCAGGCCGAGGAACTTAATGCGATGATTAGTGAATTCACTTTGAGTGGAAATAAACGCAGGCCTGCAGCCAGACCCAACACTCCGAGGCAGCAGACTACCGCCAAGATGGGATCTGGAGCAATAGCCCGGCAGGCAGCAGGTAATAAAAATGGTAAGAGGAATGGTAATAGGGCTGAAGTCGCTATTCCACTTGATGATGATGACTTTGCTGAGTTTTAAAAAAAAATAGCTGGGGATGATAGAGGATTGTGATTCAATAATCGCCATGATCTGGAATTGTAATCCTCCATCCCTTCCAAGTGGACCAAAGTTGTTTCAATAGGACCAACTGGTTGCCCAGGTTCTTTCTAAACAGAACTGACCTGTCTCGATTACCTCATTATGAATATGTTGGCCGAGCAGCTTTTTATCTCTCGATCTAGACATTGGCTGTTGAGAGCTCAATTTCGCAGATCGGTTACTTTGGTAAGATTGCATTGATTGGACACAAAATTGGGATTATTCCTGTGATGGCAATAACCAACTTATGGATATCAGATTCAAAAAACTGAGATTTAACACTGGTTTAAGTCTTATTACTATTGGATTGAGTGTTATTGAATGAGAAGATGAGCAATAAAATGGAAATTGATAACTTAACTTTTAAAAAAATTTGCAAAATTGTCTATGACAATGTAGGCATCGTTTTGAATGAGAACAAGAAAGCACTCGTCTCTGCGCGCGTTCGTAAACGGATGAGAGCGCTGGATATCGACCAGTTCAAAGATTATTACGATTACTTGAATAAAAATAAGTATGGCGATGAAATGGTTCAGCTATTGGATGTAATATCTACCAATGTGACCCACTTCTATCGTGAGTCGGAACACTTTGATCATCT
>JAOZSM010000220.1:0-1101 GCA_029939675.1 Fidelibacterota bacterium | reverse complement strand
CTTACTCAAACCGGGTGGTTATTTGATTGTTGGAAATGCCGAGAGTCTGTCGGGATTGGAGACAAAATTTAAAACAGTTAAACCATCAATATATGTAAAGTAAAATGCCTGGTAATTGTAAAATGTTCCAATTGAATGTACTCTAATGATGCTGCTAAGAAGAGGATAAACTGATGCAAACTGTTGGCATATCGGATCTCTACGTATCAGATAATGATGCGGATATCCTCATAACCTATTCGCTGGGATCATGTATCGGGGTAACCATGTATGACCCGGTTGCCCACGTTGGGGCGTTGATCCACTGTATGTTGCCCATGTCAAAACTGTACCCTGAAAAATCTTTAAATAATCCATATATGTTTGTTGATACCGGGATAACCAAAATGATACAGGCGGTTTATGATAAGGGAGCCAGGAGTGATCGTTTGATTGTTAGAGTAGCTGGAGGAGCCAGCCTGCTTGACAAAAAGCGGATGTTTCGAGTAGGGGAGCGGAACTACGCCGTCACCCGCAAAATCCTCTGGAAAAACAATCTCCTCATTGCTTCAGAGGAAGTGGGCGGTTCCAAGTCCAGAACCCTGTCACTCTATATGGAGAACGGTATAACGACAATAAAAAATCATGGTCAGGAGGTCGAATTATGAGTCGGCGAGATGCGATAATAGCCCAACTCGGGAGCATTCCAGCCATACCAATTGTGGTGGGGAAACTTCGTCAACTGTTGGCGGACCCTGATGTAGAATTCAAGGAATTGGTAGATGTCCTGAAATATGATCCCGGTATGACGGCGAACCTGTTGCGTCTGGCAAATTCAGCGTATTTTGGTTTTCGCACCAAAACCGATACTGTTCGGCAGTGTATCTCCCGCTTGGGTATCAAACGAATGAATGATTTGGTGATGACGGCGGCCGTTGGGCCCATGATGCAAGGGGTGGTTAAAGGTTACGATCTGCCCAGTGGCGCGCTCTGGAAGCATTCAATTGCTGTAGCAATTGGTACAGAACAATTAGCCAAATTGCTGAATATCCGTTTACCGGAGGATGCTTTTACGGCAGGTCTTCTGCATGATATTGGGAAAATTATATTAGGTACCTTTAT
>JAOZSM010000219.1 GCA_029939675.1 Fidelibacterota bacterium | reverse complement strand
GCAAAGTGTTGATAATTAAAAACATAACCCATATTCATATAGGTTGCTATATTTATTGATGTCAGGGTGATATTCATGTTCTATCATATACTTTTTGCGGGATCGTCAAATCTTGTATCAGCCGACCAATTTCCAATGATCTCCTGAGCCTGTGGAATAAGTTTGACCTTAAATTCCTTCTGAACTGGATCAAACGATTCTCCATCGATATGAGCTGGAATAGGAAGATCACTTTCAATGGTTAATTCATTGGTCCGATACATCTCCATTTCAGGCACCTCCTCTATGGTACCATCATAAAGCTTACTAAAAACCTGTAGAATCCGCCAGCGTGAAATATTTTGCCCATAACATACATCGAACAGTCCATCATCAAGTTTGGCCTTGGGGGTCAATTGAAGTCCACCACCTACATTCCAGCCATTACCAATACTGATGAGAAAGACCTTCTCATTTATTTCCAGATCATTCATTTTTACCCGCAAGGGCATCCTGCGATACGTCAGGTAGGTTCCTCCAATGGCAATTAGATATTTGGGGGCGCCATGTAAAAAAGGCAGCATTTTGCCAATATCATTAGCCCGGCCTTCAAAGCCCAAACCCATAACATTGATAAAGCGTCGACCATTAACCTCCCCCACATCCAACTTTTTAACATCATGAGCCAAAAGAGTATCCACGGCGGCTTCCAGGTCACCGATCTTATAGGAACAACTGCGAGCAAAATCGTTACCTGTACCAATAGGAATAATTCCCAGAGGCTTGTTGATATCCGGCATACCATTAACGATCTCATTGATAGTTCCATCCCCGCCCACGGAAACAACCACGTCAAAATCAGACTCCAGTTCTTTCACAAGTTCGGTAGCATGACCCCGTTTCTCGGTGAAGTGAAATTCATAATCAGCTTTACGAGCCCGCAGCAAATCCTCAATTCCCGGTAAAGCTTTCATCGTAGTCCGGCTTCCAGCTTCAGGATTAACGATTAGTAAATAACGATGACCTGATTTTGTTTTTGGCATATTGACCTACAAGGTTAGTGAGAATGATTTCAGTAAAATACCGGGACAAATGGTAGCACTTAGCTCCCGCCCATCATAGGTCCCCACGTCGGGGTTAACCAGAGCGGTCTCTGTTACAGCTTCCAACTGATCCCCCAGGATATTATAGATACTGTCATCAAAACGCATATTCTCAATTGGGGCTATGATCTGACCATCCTCAACCCAGAAACAGGCGTATCTGGTCATTCCGGTAATACGGCCACCAATCATATCGCTCCAGTTTAAATAATGCAGATTAGAGAGATAGACACCGGTTCCCAAAGCTTTAAGTACATCTGCTTCCTTTAATTCTCCGGCACTCATTACTGCCGCGCGTAAGCCCTCTCCTCCAGTGGCAAAATTGGATTCAATTCCGTATTCCTTTGCCGTTCTGGAACTCACTAGAGTTTGGACTAACTCACCTTTGCTAATCAAGGTATTAACTTCAGGGGCGACTTCACCATTTCCATTGAAGCGGGGGGATAAACCTGAACTGAAATCTTCAGAAAGAGTGAATAATCTGGATAAGGTTGCCCCCTCATTACGCATCTTGCCCAAACTACTTTCACTCTGGCGAATGGCCGCTTCGGAAACGCCACCCCAGGAAAACATGGACAGGATATCAGAAACACCGGCTGAAGCAATATAGGTTCGATAATCTCCTGGCTCAATTTTCCTGGGTGCCAGAGACATCAGTTTCAGCTTCTCAATTGAGTCTGCCAAAAAGGTTTCATACTTAGCCTGATCCCAATGGGTACCCCCGTAAGTGGCTTTGACCATTTTTTCTGCAGGGGTGATCAGCGAATAATCCAAAGAAAAGGAGTCTGACGCGAACCAATGGTAACCGCCTGCTGAATTTGCACTACCCTGGTAGATACGACCTGAAGCCCAGATACCGGTAAGGTCAGCCTGTCCCATGGCCGGCAGGATCTTATCAGCGATCTCATCCGCCTCGGGTAAAGTGCCAAATTTTTCATTCAAGCTGGTCTCTGTGCTGTCAGGAATCACCAGATAGGGATCGTCTGGTAACTGCCGGGCTTCTGTTCTCAAGCGATCCAGCTCTGTTTGAGCGCGCTGCAGATCTTCATCAATATTTCCCGAAAGTGAGATACTACTGGTACAGCATTTAGCCTTCCAGATATAGTTAAAACCCAGATCAGCTTCATCCACATTTCCGATCTGACGAATTTTTGCCGCATTGATCCTGGCAAAGGTTGTATGCTCACCACCAAAACTCAAGCCAAGATGCTCACCTGGTTTAAGCCTGGTCATAATGTCCTGGGTGATCTGTTTAAATAATTTTTCCATCATTTACCTCAAATTATATCGCAATTGATAGTGCTTAAGCACCACCAAAGATCTCGACTTTATCAAACAGGCATAAGGGACTGGCATGTCCCACTCTGATAACCTGATTTGGTTCACCTTTTCCACAGAACGGAGTACCATAAACTTCAAAAGTATCCTGATTCCCAAGCATCTTCAAACTGCGCCAGAAGGGGTTTGAGATCGCTCGGTAATTGGGATTCTTCACAGTTTTGGTCAGCTTGCCATTTTCGATCAGCTTGCCGTATTCACAGCCAAACTGAAATTTATTGCGGTAATCGTCAATGGACCAGGAGCGGTTGGAGGTCATGAAGACGCCCCGTTCAACAGAACTGATGATATCAGCATAGCTGGAATCGCCTGGTTCCAGATTGAGATTGGCCATGCGATCAATGGGGGCTCTATTCCAGGAACTGGCTCTGAAATTCGCCACACCATCCAGGCCGGAGCGAAGCTGGCTTTCCAGACCACCCAGTCCGCGTATGAGCAGGCCATCCTTGATCAGGAACTCCTTCTCGGCTTTCAGACCACCATCGTCATAGGCATAGGAAGCGAACTGATTTTCCAGGGTGGGATCGAAGGTGATGTTCATAAGCTTGGAGCCATACTGGAGTTTCCCGAAATCATCCATGCGCACAAAGCTCCAGCCGGCATAGTTGCGTTCATCGCCCAGGATGCGATCGATCTCCAGGGCGTGACCGACACTTTCGTGGATCTGCAGCATCATTTGATCCGGTGCTAAGACCAGATCCATGGTACCTGTGGGACAATCTTCCGCACTGAGGAGTTCCACAGCTTCCGCTCCGATGATACGACATCTGGCCAGGACATCCTGCTCGTTAAAAACCTCCATGCCAGTCTGATAGCTTTTAGCCAGGAGACCGCCATCGGTCCTTTTCTGGGTAATTGAACCGTCTTGAGCAACGGCCGAATAATCGGCAGAGACCATCAAAAACTGTTGATCAAAATCACTGCCATTGGATGACACGAAGTGCGATTCTGACTCAACGATACGAGCCATGGCGTTGGTGGAAACGACCTTGTCAGACACCTTCAATTCTGTGCTGGCCTTGATCAGTAATTCTGATAATTCTCCTGGAGAAAAAGCCTCAGCTGCTGTTTGAAAAGCTGATCGATAACTGCCCTTGGCAACCGGGCGAGCTTCTGTTCCAAATGAATGCAGGCTGTATTTCGAAGCTGCTTTGGCCAATACCACCGCTCGATCAGCAGCTGCTTGAATACCGACAGCATCCAGGCGACTTGTCCCGTAGTAGGCAAATTGGCCATTCACCAGGACCTCGACCATGATACCTTGCTTTGATTCACGCGTATTTGCCTCAGGTTTGCCATCCCGCACGAGACGAAAACCGGTATTTTCTTTAACGTAACGCAGACCGACCCAATCGGCTTTGACGTCAATACCAGAAAGTATTGCTTGTAGATCCATTTATAATTCCTTTGCAAAATCAAAACTTGCTCTATCAGAGTTGACCGAGCGGGCAAAACTAAGGTTCAAATGGTCCACAATCAAGGGGGGAGAGTTAGGAAGTCGAAAGTTAGAAAGTTGATGATCCTGCAAAAAGTTCCTCTCGCAGAGCACGCAGAGACGCAAAGTGTTGATATATAAGAACATAGCTCGTGCTTGCATAAGTGACTATATTTATTGATGCTAGGGTGATACTCATGTTCTATCATACATTTTTTGCGGGGGCATCAGTGTTAGAAAGTCAAAGATCTAAAAGTTCGCCAGGGCATTTTGTGGGAGTGAAGCCTGGAGGGTGAGTCTGGTTGAAGTCCTGGAATCTGTAAGTGGAGGCCAACCTGGGCTTTTGATGCATGGAATTTATGCGGTCTGCATTACTCCCATAATAGGTGACACTATCATTTCTAAACTCAAGATGGTATACAGCTCTAGGTGTCTGCCTGTACGAAGCATTTGTCCTTGCTTTGTAACAATTCCGGGAATAGTTTTTTTCCATACTGAAAACCAGGTCAATATGACCAAGATGAATATTAGCACTCAAGGGGGAGAATGAGTAATAAACTATTTCCTTAGCTTATTTCACACTAAGCGGGAGTGGTGTTATTCATTCATGGAAAATAATTAATAATATGGGTACAGATAATGCTTAAAAAACTTTCATTCATGCTGCTGACTTACCTGCTATTGACAGGCTCTTTGCTGGCTCAAAAGATCGCTGTAATTGATTTCACACCCCTGGGATCGGTTACCCAATCGGATGTTCGGGATATTGCTGCCCTTTCTTCAAGGTTTCGCAGCCAGGTGGTTCAAACCAAAAAGTTTGAAGTTATGGAGCGTAAAGGACTAGCAGCCCTGAAGGAGGAATTGAGAAAACAGCAATCAAATGATTTTGATGTAGAAACGGCCACAGATGAAGAGAAGCGTTTTCTGGACTGGCTTAAGTCTGATGATGAAACTGAATTTGACGAAAAACAAATTGCTCAGGCGGGTCGCATGATCGGTGCAGAGTATATCGTCCACGGTGAGATCGGACTGGTTAAATCAACCTATATCATTGATGTAAGATTGGTAAATTGTGAAACCACCAAGATTGCCGATAGCTTTTCTGAAACGTACAAGGGGGATATTGACGGTCTCATTGTACTGATGGAAAAAGTGGCCAAACGAATGGCCGGGGTTGAAGATAAGAGTAATCTTTGGAAGTATATTACGGGTGGCGGTGTTGTAACCGTTGCCACCATAGCATATTTAATTTTGGGTCAGGAAGAGGAAGCCAGTTTACCGGAACCGCCTGCACCACC